>JBKSMT010000168.1:0-3994 GCA_046881945.1 Clostridia bacterium | reverse complement strand
AAGCGGTTTTTGCCTACTTTTATAATCACTATTGCGATTATTTGTTGTAGTGTTTTACCGTCTTTTGCCAGTTCTACTTGGGTACAGAATAACCGCACATTAGAAAGTATGTATCCTGGTGGATTTAAGAATTCACTTGTTAATGGTGTAATTACACCTAATCCGCAAACTGTTCCAGTTCTTAAAATTGGCTCTACTGTTTATAGTCTTTTAGGGACACAGTATGGTTCAAGTAAAAATTTAATTACATGGACTTATAATACTTCTATGCCTTCCGGTGCTTTAACTGTTACTGTTGAATGGAATAATATTAATATTACTCTTGATAGCGGTGATACTTTCGCCCTTGATACTCAAATAGAGGGTTTATTACCGGAAGATAGAAGGACAGGCAATGTCAATTTAACTCTTGATTTTGAACCTTTCGACCCTAATAATGAGTTAGAGAATGATTTACCATCTTTATCTGTTAATACAGAATTGTATGATAGGGAAGAGAGTACTCTATATCCAAGTGGTGGTTATTATACGGATATAAAGTATTCTGCTACTGCTAATACTCCCGGTGTTATTAATCGTATTACCTTAGTATTTAAATATAACTATGTTAATACTGGTACTATTACTGGGTTGCAGTTAAGTACTCCTAATGGTATTAATATTGGATATGGTAATGCGTCAAGTCCAAATGCCCCGGCTTATGCTAAACCTGACTCCAAGCCTTTTGATGATTTAGAGTCCGCTGAAAGTGACGCACTTTCGTCTACTGAAGATGGTTTAGAGTCTGCTAATAATATTCTTGATGGTTTTTTAGATCATTTTTTTGATTGGGCACGCGGATTTGATTTCGTTGAAGACCTTTTTGAAATTATCGTTGGTAAATCTCCTTTTGTTTACTTTTTAATATCTATCTCAATGGGTCTTGGTATGTGTGCAGTTATATTTGGACTTACTGGGTCTATTGTTTCTGCAGCTGAAAGAAATAGTAATTCAGCAAGGAGGAAAAAATAATGCTTAATTTTTTTGAGACTATTATTGAATATATTACCCTTGCTTTTGAATGGCTTTCTAATGCTGTTCAAAGCCTCGTAATGCTTGTTCAAACTGTTTTACTTGCTTTAGGTGTTGTTTATCCTGTTTCAAGTTATTTGTGGGCTCCTTTGGGTGCTTGTGCGATTGCTGTTGTTGCTATTGCCGTTCTTAAAGTATTAATTGGGAGGGATAGTATATGATGGTATTTGAAACTATATTCCAATTTATTGGTGATATAGTTGATCTCTTATTTGATACTGAAGTATTTGGTGCCCCTCTTGGATATATACTTGCCGCTTTCCTTGTAACTAGTATGGCTATTTCTGTATTTTGGAGGGGGGCAAGAGGTTGATTATTTTACCAGTTATCAATGGTTTATTTTCCATTAATTATTTAACTCCTATCCTTTTACTTGGTTTTGTATTTGGTTTATTTTGTAAGTTGAAAAGAGGGTGATTTTTTTGAGCATGACAGTTTTAATTTTGTTGCTTATTCTTGTAGTTTTGGCTTATATGGCTTTTGTGAGGGGGTGAATAAATGACTACTGTTATTAATGCTTTGCGTCAGATTATCGGCGAGCCGGAATTTTATACTCGTTTAGGGTCGCAACAAAATTACACATGGGATTATGGTGCAATGCTTGAATATGCTGTTGCTGTAATGGTCGTATTAATTGTTGTTGGTAGTGTGTTTAAAATGATACGGGGGTTTTTTAATTGATTACTGTTTATTTTGGCTCTCCCGGCTCTGGTAAAACAACTATGGCAGTTCGTGAATTAATTAAAAATAGTAAATTCTACGATTATACATTTAGCAATTTTGAATGTAATTGTTGTACTGGTCTTTCTAATGTTTCATTAGATGGACTTGGTCGTTGGTCTTTCCCTCCATATTCTTATATTGCTATTGATGAAGCCGGAATAGAATATAATAACCGAAAGTTTAAATCACTTTCACAGGATACGATTAAATGGTTTAAACTCCATCGTCATTTCCATTGTGATATTTCGATTTGGTCGCAATCTTGGGAAGATATGGATATTACTATTCGTAGGCTTGCTGATAAATTGTATTATATTCGTAGAATAGGTCCCTTTACATTAATCCGTAGAGTTTATAAGAGAGTGACTGTAGATAAGAATACAGAGCAGATAATTGACGGTTATAAGATGGTTAATATGCTTTGGCTTTTATTTAAGCCTTTGTATTATTTTTCGTTTGCGTTGTTTGGGCTTGGCTTTATTTTTAAGTTTTTATGCCCATTTGATGAAATAAAACTTGTTTGCCGATTCCCGTATTATCGTTTCTTTGATTCTTATTCTGTACCCGGTGATATTCCTTTTCTCTCTATTGGCAATAAAGGGAATTCGCAAAAAATAACGATATTTTCTGTTTTGCAGGATTTTGTATACCCACTTACTAAAAAATTATCTCGTTTGCACAATTTTTTTGCGACCTTGATTAGCAGACGCATTGATTGGCGGTAAAGACCGCCAAACGCACTATATTTTTTGCACAAAATAGTAAAGCGGAGAGCCAAAATTTGGCTCTCCGCACTATGGGACACACTACGACTGTCCCATAGTGTTCAATGTTCATGGAGGTATTTTTATGTCTGTAAAAAGAACACGCAATTTCGCAACTGTCGTATATCCTGAATCAGCCCCGGAAAATTGGTTGCAAATTTTAGGAGAATTCTTTATTCCGGCTTTTGTTTCTCCTTTGCATGATCTGGATATTAATCCTGGTGGCGAATTAAAAAAAGCACATTATCATGTTCTTATTATGTTTGATAGTGTAAAGACTGTCGAACAGGCAAAAGAGATTTTTAAGGCTATTGGTGGCGTTGGTTGCGAGGTTGTTAATTCTATTCGTGGTTATGCTCGTTATTTATGCCATTTGGATAATCCGGATAAAGTCCAATATGATAGAGGTTTTATAACTGCTTTTTGTGCTGCAGATTATGAAGAAACTATCGGCTTGGCATTGGATAAATATATTGCTGTTCGTGAAATGATAGAGTTTTGTAATGAAAATAATATATGTTCTTATGCTCAGTTACTTACTTATGCTATGACTGAACATTATTCTTGGTTTCGTGTTCTTTGTGATTCCGGTACTTATGTTATTAAAGAATATTTAAAGTCTAAAAGATTTGATACTTGATAAAGTTATTTCTTTATGCTATATTATTTTTCCCCCCTAAACTAAATTCAAGGGGAGTATAAAATTTTTTGGAGGTTTTTTTATGAGAGTCAAAATCGTTGGTATTTCCCCGCAAAGTTACACACTTGATAATGGTTATTCTTTCACAGGTAATAAATATCACTGTATCGACCTTGATACAGTGACCACCGGGCAAATTGGTAATATAGTTACCAATTTCAAAATTTCAAATACAAGCCCCCTTTCGGCTATTCCGGTTGAGGTTGGAAAAGAATATAATATTTATTTCAATCAAAAAGGCTCTCCGGATTATTTAGCCCCTATTAAATGACAAACTGGCCGTTTGTGTCTTTGATAAGTGTTGATAGAAAGGAGGACGCCTAAATGGCTGAAGGTGCTATGAGTGCTTTTTTGACTGATATTGGTACTTTTTTTACCCAGGCAATTACCTGGCTGGGAGATGTGCTGACTGAAGTGACCTCTACTCCGGCTCTGCTGGTTATGGTCATCGCGATGCCCGTATGCGGTTTCGCAGTCGGCCTCTTGAGCCGCCTCATTCGTCTGTGATGAGTTTGCCCTACCTTATTTTTAATTGAATAGGGTAGGGCATTTATTTTTTTGAGGTGATTATATGAAAAAAATTATTTTTATGGCAAAGCGGTTTTTGCCTACTTTTATAATCACTATTGCGATTATTTGTTGTAGTGTTTTACCGTCTTTTGCCAGTTCTACTTGGGTACAGAATAACCGCACATTAGAAAGTATGTATCCTGGTGGATTTAAGAATTCACTTGTT
>JBKSMT010000167.1:0-4340 GCA_046881945.1 Clostridia bacterium | reverse complement strand
GTAAAAAATATGAAAATATGTCAATACATTATCTAAAAACGCAAAAGTATAAGATAATTGCACGCAATTTTTCGTGTCCTGTAGGGGAGGTTGATATAATAGCCCTTGACCCTGAAACCAAATATATTGTGTTTGTTGAAGTAAAGTATAGGGAAACTAATGCGTTTGGTCGTCCTATTGAGGCGATTACTCCTGACAAGGTGCGCAAAATTCAAACTACATCACAAGTATTTTTAAAGCTTAAGGGCTGGTTAGATCGCAATTTTCGTTATGATGTAATTGAAATAATTGATGATAATTTAAGGCATATTATATCTGCTTTCTAGTTAAAATTTAAAGGTTGTTAATAAGAAGAAAAGTTTTTGGCAAAATTTGTCAAAATTTTTTTATAGCCTATTGACAAGATGCTATTTGTAAGTTATAATGCAGTTATCAATTATTTTTTTAGGAGTGTTAATATGAAACAAACAATTGGACTAAATCCAGAGGAATTAGAGCAAATTTTTGCTAACATTAATGCTGGCAATGATTTGTCAGACAAGATTTACAAGGCATATGCACCTATTAAAAGTAAATATGCTCAAAAGTATGATTTGTCAAATGAAGTTATAAATGACTTATTTGATGATGTATTTTGTAACGTTTATAGTAACGTTTTGTCGGGATGTATTAAGCCTAGTGAATTTGGCATATACTTTATGCAACTTTTGACTAAGCAATCAATGTTTAAGCAAAGTCAACCAAACTTTAATAGCGAAATGTTGTCAATGGCTTATGCTAAGCATATGCCTTCACGTGAGGCGGAGGAAACTCGTAAAGCTCAAAAAAATGAAATGGCTAGACAATCATTAATGTATGTTATCGAGGTTTTAAACGAAATGGTTAATGATTCTGAGTTTGCTGCTGAAAATGGATTAAATGCTGAAAAGATTGCAATAATTAAGGACCATTATGGAATTAATAAGGAGCGTAAGTCATATTCTTTGGCTGAAATTGCTGAAAAATATAATATGACTGAGGATAGGGCTAAAGCAGTGTTGGTTGTAGGATTGAAAAAATTAAGAGATATGAAAGATTTTGCGCCTATTAAGGCTCAATTAAAGCGTTAAAATATTAAATTTGGATATGGCGGATTTAAAAATTAATAAAATTATAAAAAAACTCTTGATTAAATCAAAAGAGTGTGTTATAATAATATAGTTTGAATGGTCCGCTGTTCCAATTACATGAACATTCACAAGGAGGTATATATGAATCCAATTATCGAACAAATTGAAAAGGAATCAATGAAATCTAGTGTTACCCCATTTAATATTGGCGACACCGTTAAAGTTTATGTAAAGGTTGTTGAGGGTGACAAGGAAAGAATCCAAGCTTACGAGGGTACTTGTATTGCTAAAAAGGGTTCGGGCATACGTGAAACTTTCACAGTTAGACGTATTTCTTTCGGTATTGGCGTTGAACGTACATTCCCAATGCACTCACCTCGTATTGATAAAATCGAAGTAGTTCGCAAGGGTAGCGTAAGACGTGCTAAACTTTACTATCTTCGTGATAGACAAGGTAAAGCAGCCAAAGTTAAAGAAGTTAAATAATTGATTTCAAAATTTGATGAGGAAACTCATCATTTTTTATTTTACGTAAATTAAGTATAAAAAATGTTTGACATTAGAACACTTATTGTATATAATTTATCTTAGATAAAAAAGTTTACAAGTTATCTAAAGGAAGGAAATATGGCTAATCAAGAAGAAAATCAAATTAGCATTAGCGAAATTATTAACAAGTTAAATCGAGGTGGTAAAAATCTTGATCCTCAGGAAATTGATGAAATATTGCGTAAATATCAAGATACTCCTAAGCCTAGCAGAAAAAGCAGACGCAGGGCTGAGCCTGAATTTGAAGTTGCGACTGTAGATGGTGCATTAAATCAAGCAGAAAGGGCTAAGATTGAAAAATCAAAAACTTCAAAATTTAAAAATGAAAAAATTAAGACAGAAACGCTACAAACTACAAAAAATCAATACAAAAAGGTGAAAACAACTACCAATGTTCATGGAAGTGGCAAAAAGGTATTGATTACTGTTGCAACCATAGCAGGTTTGGCAGTTATTCCTATGCCGATTGTTGCATATTTGCGTGATAAACGTAAAACTTTTACGACATATATTGATTATAATATTGATTCGGCAAAAGATGTAGAGGCTGAATTTGAGAAGAAAGCAATGATCAAGGACTTAACAGCTGAGGAAGTTGATGGATATCGTTTTGACGGCTGGTATAGGGATAGCGATTATTCTGATAAACTAGAAGCAGACATGTCAATTTCTGAATTGGATGTAATATATGGAAGATATATTAGAGTTTATGATGTAGTAATTCATTCATTATCTGGTCAAAAAATTGTTTCACTTGATGAGGGTGCAACTATTCAAGATGCTATTGCAAAAATTGATACTGCAGACGCTGAAGGACATACTTTTAAAGGTTGGTTCTTAGATGACCAATATAAAAATTCTCTTATTGATACAACTGTTCAATTAGTTGATAATATGGATATATATATGCATTATTCTAGGAAATTAACTATTAATGTAAATATTGATGGTGAAATCGTTGATATGAATGGAGATGCTGAAGGAAGTGCCTTGGTAAGTGATGAATATTCTATGTTTAATGTTATATATAGTGCTCAAGGTGTTAACGAAACTAATAGTTGTGGATGGTTCTTAGATGCGGAATTGACTAAGCCATTAAAAGTAGAACAATTAACAGAAGGGGATACTATTTATACTAAAAAGAAAACCACAAATTATAATATTCAGTATATTAAAATTACTGATGGACAATACAGGGTTGTAATTCCTAATTCAATTAGTGGGGAAGTGGTTATTGCTCAAGCAAATGCAGATAATCTAGGTGTGATTACTGAGATTGAGTGTTCTGGTAGTGTTAATATTACTAAAGTATATTTACCTGCAACTGTTAAAACCATTAAGTCAAATCAATTTAGTGCATGTTCAAATTTGGAATACGTTAATATTCATGAAAATATTATTGGAATTGGCGATTATGCATTTTCAACTTGTACTAACTTAACTTCAATAAATATTCCTAATAGTGTTAATACTATTGGTAAAAAGGCTTTTTATGGTTGTACTGCATTAACTGAGATTAAATTGCCTGATAATAGTAGTTTTAGGGAAATAAGCGAAAGTGCTTTTGCATATTGCTCAAGTTTGGAAAGTGTAGTAATTCCTTCTCAAGTTACATCTATTGCTAATGAGGCTTTTAGAGGATGTACTAGCTTAGCATCTATTACATTTAATGAATCTTTAAATGATATTGGAGATAAAGCATTTTATGGTTGTAGTGCTTTAATCGAAATTGAAATACCTGCAAGCGTTGTAACTATCGGTAAAGGTGCATTTAAAGGTTGTGAAAATTTATCAAGCGTAACAATGTCAGGAGTTTGGTATAAATCAAGCAGTAATCCTTTAGGCAATGGTACAGAAGTTGATATGAGTGATGCGGAAGTAAATGCTACTAATTTTAAATCCAAATATGCTACAGGATATTCTAATTTTTATCTATATCGTGATTTAGAAGATTAATATATTAAAAATCTCAACAGTAAAAGTTGAGATTTTTTTAATGCTATTTAACTATGACGCAAATATATTATTTATTTTAATTTAATTAACTTAAATTAGTTGCTATTTTTTAGAATTTAGTATATAATCCTATAAGTATATTATTATATTAATAGATTTGGAGGATATTTTTATGAACGAAATGGTTGCTGAATATATGGACAGTTATAAGCAAGATTTAAATAAGATTTTTGATAAGTTGGAAGATGAATTTTCAATGATAAGGGTAGGTCGTGCTAACCCTAAAATTGTTGAAAAGATTATGGTTGAATACTATGGGTCACGCGTGCCACTTAGTCAAGCGGCAAATATTAGCGTGCCAGAGGCTAGAATGTTATTAGTTTCTCCTTGGGATTCTAGTTTGATTAAGGGTATTAAATCATCTATTGACGAGGCTAATCTTGGCGTTAGTTGTAGTGATGATGGCCAAAAAATTCGTATAATCTTCCCACAACTTACTGAGGAACGTCGTGTGCAATATAGTAAAGATGCACGTAAAACTTTGGAAAACTATAAGATTACAATGCGTAATGCTCGTCGTGATATTTTGGACGTATTAAAGGAAATGAAAAAAGATGCCGAAATTAGCGAAGATGAATATAATACATTAGATAAATCTGTTCAAAAGTTCTTGGATGAAGCTACAGCCAAGGCTGATACAGCATGTGATAAGAAAGTTGCTGAAAT
>JBKSMT010000166.1:0-3377 GCA_046881945.1 Clostridia bacterium | reverse complement strand
TTTATATTTATAATTCTTATATATATTAAAATATTATTTTAATCTTACTTAATATATTTTGTACCTAATTTTTAATTATACAATATTATAAATAAAATGTAAAGCGTTTTAACAAATTTAAAAAAAAGTATTGACAAACTCAAAATTTGTGATAAAATGTTGTTAATTTGAATAAGGATTAGGTGAAAATATGAAAAAATTTTTAATATTTTTAGTAGCAATTATTACCGCCGTATGTATTGGCGTTACATTTTATCAGTTTGCTAAAAATGATGAAGTAATTAAAGTTAATACCCAAACCATTTATATCAACTATGGCGACAAATTAACTTTAGATGATATTGGTTTTATCCGTAAGGAAGCAAGTAAGGAGACTAAAATTAATTTCAATGCTGGCGGTGATGAAGTTGCTTCTATAATTAAATATGATGAATTGTCTGGTTGTTATATCCCTACTGCAAAGGGTGGTTCTACTACAATAAAAATTACAACAACTAATCGTAAGTATAAGTCGTTCAGCATTGACGTTGTTGTAGGTATAGGTAGTGAAGAACATCCTTATTACATAAGTAACGAGAAACAATTATTTAATATCACAAACGCACACATAGACGATAATGCTTGTTTTGAACTAGTTAATGATATTGAACTAACTGAAACACATAAACCTATTGGATTAATCGAAGATGGTTATCGTGAATTTACCGGCAAAATAAATGGGAATTATCACACAATTTCTAATTTAAAAATCGAGAATTGTGAAAACGCTGGATTAATTGCAATAATGGGCTCTAATAGTCAAGTCTATAATTTAAACATTTCAAATGCCGTTATTAATGGCTCATTTACAAATATTGGCACTGTAGCCGGGATTTGCTATGGTAATATTAACAAAGTTGTTGTATCTAACGCAACTATAACTAACACAAAGGAAAATACTAATACCGGCGCTGTTGTGGGATTGCTCGCAACCGACGACATTAATGGCGTTACTGCTGGATTGTTACGTACATACGCTTATACTGACCAAGATTTAGTTATAACTGGTAATGGAAACATAGGTGGTTTGGTTGGAAAAATTGATTCAGCGATTATGCATGCTTGTTATTCTAAATTAAACTTAGTAAACTCATCTGATTCAAAATCTGCAACAACAGGCGGACTGGTTGGTATATTGGAAGTAGACCCAAATACTTACATCCGCGAAAGTTATGCTGTTAACAAAATTACTGCAAAAGGAATTATTGGTAACGTTATAGGTAAAACATCATTATCTAAAGATGTCTCATCTAGCGATTTAACTAAAGAACTTGTTTTAGTTGGAATATATTTTGAAACTGGTTTAAACGAATTCAAAGGCATTGGTTCAGATGTTGCAAAACTATCAACCGCGACCTCATTTGCAGTAAACGGCAAAAGTAATGATGAAATGAAAATTAAAACAACTTATGTCTATTATGTAAATTCTGATAATAATATTGTTTATTGGGATAAAGTTTGGTACTTAGTTGATGGTGAATATCCTACACTCACATTTGTAAACAAATTCGATGATATCGTATTAGAAAACGGATCACTACCAACACTTCCAGATGACCCATCATCTCCTGACATTAGTAACCCTGATTTAGATGAGAATCAAAAACCTAATGCTTCGGCGGTTATAATTGCTTCTAAGGAAGAATTGATTGAAGCTTTCCAAACCAAGAAAAATGTTAAGGGAACATTTATCCTTAATGCAGACATTGATTTGGGAGGAATTAACTGGACACCTGTAAACTTTAGTGGAACATTTAAATCAAGCACTAATAAAAACCATACAATATCCAACTTTACAATCGTTGGTGATAACATTGCTCATGCAGGCTTCTTCTACAATATAGTAGCATCAACGATTAATAATATAACATTTAGTAATGTAAAATTAACTTCAACAACCAATCTTGAAACCGCCGGTATTGTTGCAGGACTTATTCGAGGTAATGCTGTTGTTAAAAATGTTAATGTTATAAACGCTCAAATATCTACAACTAAAACTAAATATACTGGCGGTATTGCCGGATATATTGAAAATATTATAACTAAAATTGAAAAATGTACCATTCAAGGCTTAACTATAAACGAAACATCTTTAAATGTTGGTGGTATTGCAGGCTATGTTTCAAAAGAAGCATATATCCTTGCTTGTAAAGTAAAAAATTATAACACCCTTAAAGGTATCGACCGCATTGGAGGTATCTCCGCTGTTAACCACGGAACAATTTATGATTGTTACTTTAACGGCTATATCACTTCAATAGAAGCATCTAATGCTGGATACTTTGGAGGTCTTGTTGGTGTAAACTACGCACAATTATTATACAGTTCTACTTTTGCTGAAATCAATGTTAACAACCCTTCATCAATTAACAGTGGAATATACTACTTCGTTGGAGGTATGGCTGGATATAACATTGGCAAAATCGAAAACTGCTGTGCTTATGCTGACGAATATAATGCAAAAACCTCTACTGGCGTTGTATATCTTGCAGGATTAACTGCCTATAATACAGGATCTATCAAATATTGCGTTTCCGATGTATTGAGTATTGGTTCTGTAAATAAAACAAACTACTCTGCAGGATTAACAGTATTCAACTACGGTGGCTCAATTAACGTATGTTTCGCATTTGGAAATCTTAATGGCTATCAAGTTGCCGGACTTGTTCGTACAAACGCTAATAACGGAATAGTAGATTCATGTATGACTGGATTAAATGATATTGACTTGGCTACCTACAAAGGTGTTCAAGTAACATCATTTGCTTATGATATTTCTAGTGGTTCAATCTCAAACTGTTTAGTAAACGCCAACTTAAATTGTACTAGTCAATCTGGTTGGATTGCAGGCTTTGCAGGATTTATGTCTTACACTAATGGAAAATTTGGAACTATTTCATATAGTATTGCAAATGTAACATTTAATGGTGTGGGAATTAACTTCCTTGATATAGCTCAAGATGGATTAATGAAAAAATCTCGCACAACTGGCACTATTACAAACTGTGTAATTAGCGAAAATGCTAGAGTAAAAGACGTCGTTGTTTCAGAATACTCAACCACTCTATGGGTAAAACAAGAGCCCGCTTCAGGTTCAAATTATATTGTAGTAAGTAACGACCAAATAGTTAATATTGATACTTACTTGGAACCTAATAGTTGCAACTTTGATATTGGAGTTGGTTTAACCGATTCAAGTTGGTTATACATCAACAATACACGTTTACCAATCCCAAGAGCATATCTTGAAGTATTTGGATATGATATTATTGGTTTGGGCTAAATCATAAAAACTTCTAACATAATTGTTAGAAGTTTTTAATTAAATTATTTACAAA
>JBKSMT010000165.1:0-3023 GCA_046881945.1 Clostridia bacterium | reverse complement strand
ATTGCATTTTGAGGGGTTATATCGCCTGATTTGATACTAAAATCAAGGTTAATATATTTATTGTACAAGTCAATGTAATATGTTGGCTTATTTTTGGCAACCATTTGACGAGCCTTACTTATTGCATAAGGTTTAACCTTTAGTATACTTGCTAAGTTTTCATCACTATCTTTACTTATAGCACAATAGAACATACGCCTAAAATATGGCCCTAGAAAAGTATATATTTCACCTACACTTTGGCTTAAAGTAAGTGTGTTTAATATATCAAATTGTGCCTTTTTATCCTTTAAATCAATAGCATTAGATAAATGATATACGAAATAGTTTTTGTTCTTGGTAAATATAAGGTCAACATCATCACGTGTTATAGTCTTATCACCCGCATACGACACAAGTTTAGGAAGTTCAGTATTAAGATATGCCAAATCACCGCCTGAAAGGTCAATAATATAGTCAAATGCTCCTTTTTCAATCTTAGTGTTGGATTTTGCTAAATAATTATTAACCCATTTAGTTAAGTCAGTCCTGTCCAGATGATTACAATCGACAATCTCAGCATTTTCCACCTTGCTATCTGGTTGCACACATACTACTACTACCCTACCTAAATCCTTGGTTAATTTATTAATTTCCTTTACTTGCTCAGCGTTAGGCGTGGCAAACACCACAACCCTATAACTATCGCCAAACGCCATAGTATTAAGTAAGTTTGCATAATCCTTAGTTAACGTATTATCCATATCCACTTTTAAATAATTAAATTCGTCGAAACAAGTAACTAGTCCCTCTTTTAGTATTCTAAGTGCTTGGCTTACCAAGAACTCATCATCTCCTGTTATAGAATAGATTAATTTAGGTTCGTTTAAACTCTTTTTTAATTGTAAAAATTTCATATATTTCCCTTTTAAATGATTATAATAAAAACCCGAATATTTCCATAAGCGTATTGTCTTCATATTTTCATACTTTCATATTAAACAAGTGCAACTTGCAATGCTAATACACATAAGCATACTAATACCATATTAATTTTTGTAACACCTTTCTTTAAATTAAACTTACTAACAAATGTAATCAATGCAAAGAATATTAATATGCTTAGAAAGTTAATGTTATAAATCGGTATTGACTTTGTATTATTTGCTATAAATATTATAAACCAATTTAGCGTTTCAAACAAGGGGTTTAGCAAAATTAATGAATAAGAAACAAACGGTAATAACAAACTTAGCATTACCACAATAAACGATAATGTAAACAATATTGAAAATATAGGTATAATTATAATATTAGATATTAGTCCTACTGGTTGAACATATCTAAAGAAATATGCCATGATGGCAAATGTACTAATAATTGTTGCAAGACTTATACTAAAGCCATCTTTTACTTTATCCGTAATAGGAACTTTAATAAAACATTGTTTAAATATAGGATAAAGCATTGCAATACCTATAACACATCCAAAACTTAGTAATGCACTTACATCAAACAATGCAATAGGATCAATTAGTAATATCAAACTTCCAGCAAAACAAATACTGCTAAGCAAATCATATTCGCTAAACATAATCGGTGCAATTAATAGAACCATAGCCATAATGCTTGCCCTTATTATTGAATATGAAAATCCGCATAAATACGCATATCCTACTAGTAACACTCCAGTTATAGCCACGCGCCACCAGCCCTTAATTTTACATCTTTTCATAATCCAGTTAAGTATTGCCACTACAAGTCCTACGTGCAATCCTGACACCGCTAGCAAGTGAGCAACACCGGCTGATTTATATGCATCATACAAATCGCTATTAAGTTCAGCCTTGTCACCAAACATTGCTGAATATATCATTTCGCCATTGAAATTGCTAAAGCCTAATCTAAGATTTTCCCTAATTTGCGCTAAAAGACCGGTCCTTATCTTAGTATTCTCCTCCAAAAGTGTAACGTTATATGTCACAAACTCGGCACCTATATTATTTTTATAATTATATGTATGAGGCAAGCCATCTTCAGTAAATTTATCTACCTCACTTTGCCTTTCGATATTAAAACTAATTTTAGAACCAACATTTAACTTAATATATCCCTCTTGATATACATTATAGTAATATACTGTTACATTATAATCTTGCTTTTGTCCATCAATCTTTACATCTTCTAGCAAAAGGCTTAGGCTATTATCATAAGTTTTAATGCTGACAACAGTGCCTACACATGAACTACTATACATATTAGGAACTTTATATGTACGATTATTAATATATAACGAATAACAAGTAAATCCTATCAAAAAGGTAATCATTAGTATTATAAAGTAACTCATTTTTCGGTGTAAAATGCTATAAGCAATTAATACTAAAATAACTAATAACATACAAACTAACACTAATACAGTTTTAGTTAATATGAAATTTCTAACTAAAATCCCAAAAATAATCCCTAAAAAAATTAAGACAAGTGGTCTATAATTAAAAATCTTTAGTTTTTGTCTTAAGTTTTCCAAATCTTACTCCTATTAATTATTAATTTTTATTATTATAGCACAATATCTTAAATTTTGGTTAATATTTATACAAATTTATAAAAAAATCCTTATCGTTTGATAAGGATTAAAATCTATAACGAAAATTCATCATGTTGAGGTATCATATCAAGTATTTGTAAAGTATCAATCGACATATAAGGTACAACGTGTTGTTGCAACCACTCTATTGAACCATTGCGTAACTTAATGTAGGATATACCAACCTCAAAATACTTTTCATTTTCTTGCTTAAATTCGTTTAAATCATCACGGCTGTACGCTACTCTACCATCAATATTGTTATCTTTCATTTTCTGCATAGTATCTAGGTATAAATCGTATAATTCACCCTTACTAATCTCAGTTCTATCCTCATTAATCATAATCGAAGCGATTAAATCCTTAACCGAAATTGTTAAATAATATCCAAATGTTTTACTCATAAAATTCTCCTAAACAATAACTATTAACCGCATTATAACATAAATTTAAA
>JBKSMT010000164.1:0-9744 GCA_046881945.1 Clostridia bacterium | reverse complement strand
AAAAACAATAGGTAAAATTTTATAAATCTATGATGTTAGCAAATCTAAAAATTTGACAAAATTTTTAAAAGTTTAGGAATTTTGGTTTTAGTGTGGTATATAGTAATAAAGTCATCTCTTTTACTGCATTTTAATGGCCACAATGTAGTAAAGGGTATGATTTTTTTATGTACTATAACCCTAATGGCGACTTTTTTACTAAAATTTTGGTTAATTAGGTTGTCAAATTAAAGGTTGTAGTATATAATGCTGAATGTCGATTGAAAAACAGCATCTTAATAAAGGAAATGTTATTTTTATGTAAAGGAAAGTAAAAGGAGCAGATACTTAAAGATGCAGAAATTTAACAAATGGAGGAAATTTTAAAATATTTAACCAATCAACTTGATAATATCAAGAAGATTATGAGTGAAGTTGATACCTTTAAGAATAACCTTAACGGCAATCAACTAGACAATTTGAGTATGAATAATTTGCAACCAAAAAAGGAGCGAATTATGAAATACAAAGGAATATCAATTCACAAAAACAAAAAATGTGATACTTGGTACACTAGATTTAGAAAAAACGGAAAACAGCACTATATTAGTGCCAAAACTCAAAATGAGTGTATGATTAAGTTAAAACTTGCATTAAAGCAAGCCGACTCTGTCGTGGACACACTTTATATCCAACCAAACTATTATACACCACCAATTCAAACAACTACTCTTATGGAGTGGATTAATACTTGGTTAACAACCTACAAACAACCAAGTGTTAGAGAAAGCACATACAAAGGTATATGCTATTTGATTAAAAACCATTTTAAAGACCAAATCTTTGATATGAACATATCTCAAATTATGCCACTACATATTGAAAACTTTTTAAATGCTCTGCAATTTGATAGAGTTAAGGAAAATGCCTACATTTATCTAAAAGACATTTTCAACAAAGCAAAAGCAAATCGCTTAATTGAACATAACCCTATGCAATCAATGAAAAAGCCAACACACGTTAAAGCTGAAAAACGTGCATTAACCATTGAAGAACAAAGTCAGTTTGAGTTATTATGCTTGTTAGATAACAAATACACCCTACTATTAGTTGCTTTATGGCAAGGATTAAGACTTGGCGAATTAAGGGCATTAGAATGGACAGATATTGATTTTGATAACAATCAAATCCATATCAATAAAAGCGAAAGTGAAAATGGCGACAACCGAACTAAAAACCAATATAGCAATCGTGTTGTTCCCCTATTCCCTAAAACCAAAGAACTATTGCAAAAGTATTTGGAAATAAACAAATCTAACAAACCTTTCTATCACACTAAAAACTATATATCAAAAATACTTAATGAAGTATTAAACAAACTAAACATTAAGGGTATAACAATGCACTCATTAAGGCATACGTTTGTAACACGTTGTCAAGAAAAGAATGTGCCACTATACATACTACAAAGTTGGATAGGACACGTACAAGGAAGTGCTGTAACAACCAAAGTTTATACCCACAAACAAAAAGATGCCGAGTTAGATGCTATAAACAAGGTAATTGTTTATTAAAAATTCTACTCAAATTCTACTCACAAATAAAAATTACTATAAAAAAACAGGCATACCAGTATGAAAGGTATGCAATATTTTGTATATACAATAAAAAAAGACTACTAAATGTAGTCTGCTGGAGCGGAAGACGAGATTCGAACTCGCGACATTTGCCTTGGCAAGGCAACGCTCTACCACTGAGCCACTCCCGCGCAAAATGGTGGGAATTATAGGACTCGAACCTATGACCATCTGCTTGTAAGGCAGGTGCTCTACCAACTGAGCTAAACTCCCATATATAATACGCTGTTTACCACAACGTATTATAATAATAGCACATATTTAATATTATGTCAACGATTTTTTAAAAGTTTTTTAAATTTTTTTAAAATTTATTCTTCGTCAATAATCATTACTGCAACTATATACTCTTTTTTAATATATATTTTCCCTTTTGATTTAGTTTTTACAATTGTATGATACTGTAGAACCTTTTCAACTTCCACTTCAATATAATCATTTTCAATAGCAGTAATCATTCCTCTATACATTATTGGAGTTGAAGAATAATACCCAGCAGCATCTTTAACTGTTACATCACATTTTTTATTTAAACACTTTTCAAACATGCAATCTCCTTAATCTTACTCAACTGAAATTAAGTAGTAATATACAGGTTGTCCACCCTCAATCATACTCACATCACAATTTGCATACTTAAGTTCAAGTGTTGCAAGGAATTGTTCGGCTTGTTCAGCTGTCACACCCTCCCCATAGAATAATGTAATGTTCATTGTGTCGTTATCCACTAACTTTTGGATTAATTGATCAGTCGTATCTTCTATATTATCACCCTTAACCAATATATCGTGCTTGTCAAGGCCGATAATTTCTCCCTCGTGTAAATCAAGACCATCAATATTAGTACTACGAACTGCATAAGTAACTGAACCTGACTTAACGTTTGCAATAACTTCGTTCATCATTTCCTTATTTTCATCAATTGTAGCATTGCGGTCAAATGCAAGTGCTGCTGAAATACCTTCAGGAATAGTCTTGGTAGGTATAACAATAACATTACAAGAAGTAATATCATTTGCCTGCTCGGCTGACATAACAATATTTTTGTTATTAGGTAACACAAATACAGTTTTAGCCTTAACCGCATCACAAGCGGTAGCAATATCGTTGGCGCTTGGATTCATAGTTTGACCACCAGATATTACATAATCAACATCAATATCCTTAAATACATTATTTAATCCATCACCTGCTGCAACTGCAACTATACCATATTCCTTAAGTTCTTCCTTTTTAGCATTTTTACGTAGTTGACGATTTTGCTCAAGCATATTTTCAATTTTAACGCCATTTAATTCGCCTAATTGCAAAGCATAGCCTAATGCCTTGTTAGGTTCGTTAGTATGAACGTGAACTTTGATTAATTGCAAATCACCAATACACAATACACAGTCACCAATTTCTAATAAACGTTGACGAAGTGTATTAATATCTGCTTCCGTTGTCTTTTCATATATATTAATAACAAAGAATTCAGTACAATATCCAAAACGTATGTCAGCAAGGCTTTCGTAATTAACGTGATTTTCTTCGCTGGTAACATCTTTTTCAACCTTATCCACAAATTCCACATTAACCATTTCACCTGCTAGCATTTTGTACATACCACTAAAAATTACCACAAGTCCACGACCACCAGCATCTACCACACCAGCCTTTTTAAGTACTGGTAGCATATCAGGTGTCATTTGAAGCATCTTTTCAGCATCAGCGATTATATTATGTAAATAATCTTGGAAAGTATCTGATTTCACATTTTGCTTAGCAGATTCGGCTATTGCCTTAATTATTGTAAGGATTGTACCTTCCTTAGGAACTGTAACTGCCTTGTATGCAGTTTCACAACCCTTTTCACACGCACGGGCAAAATCCTTCATGGTAACAGCCTCTTGACATTTCATAAGTTCAGAGAACATACCCTTGATTATTTGTGACAAAATAACGCCAGAGTTTCCTCTTGCACCCTTTAATGCACCGCGGTTAAATGCCACAGAAATTGCTTCAATTGTACTGCTATCACAAGCGTTCATTTCAGCTACAGCTGATTTTAATGTTAGTGTCATGTTTGTACCAGTATCACCATCTGGCACAGGAAATATGTTAAGTGCATCAATGTTATCCTTATTTTCCTCTAATAGTGAATAAGAAGTAACCAACATCTTACGAAGTGTTGCACCATTAATTGTTTTTTGCATTGCTTTGTCTCCTAGTTCTATCTTACATTAACAACATGCACGTCTACACTTTTAACTATCATACCAGTAAAGCGTTCGATGGCATACTTAACTGCCTTACGGATAGACTCCGATACAGCAGAAATAGTAACACCATATTTTAAAACGACATACACGTCGACCATTATTATATCTGTTTCGTTAGAGGACAATACCACACCTTTATATCCATGAGACTTTGACTCACGATTTAAAAGTGGATTAACTAAACCTACTACACCGTAACAATCAAGCACAGCAACAGAAGCGACCTTACTAATAGCTCGCTTAGTCATACTAATTTTACCAAATGAATTAAATGTAGTAAAGTTCATTAAATCCTCCATCATTATTGTATAATAGTTTTAAAAAAAAATCAAGCATTATTTCAACATTTTTAAAAAAATACTTGCAATTTTTAATTTTGTGTGTTACAATATTGTGTATTTGAAAAACGGGAGGTCGTTATGAGCAGAGTTTGTGCTATATGTGGTAAAGGTAAAGCTAGTGGTAATAATGTAAGCCATAGTAATAGAAAAACAAAACGCACTTTTGAAGCTAATGTTCAAAAAGTTTCAGTTGAAGTTAATGGTAAAAGTACAAATCAATACCTTTGCACTAAATGTATTAAGACATCAAAGAAGTCTAAATAATTATAGTAATCAACAATTAGGGATATCCTAATTGTTTTTTTTACACAGATTGTTAACTAGATTAACATTATGGTATGATTGAAACATATTTTACATTAAACAACTATTATATAATATATTGCCATATAATGTATAATTTAGTATAATTGTACTTAACGAAACACAATTCTATAATTACAAATGTTATCTAGGTTAACATTTATAATCAACAAATTCTACTTACCTACATAATATACATTTTTACCAAACAACAATTTAACAATAGGTTTAAATATTTTAGGAAGTTTAAAACAATATATTTTCATATTTTAAATATATTCATAATCAAATTATTTTGTTAATACAATAATTACGTAAACATCACCACCATTAAGCATTGACAAATATAACACTATATGTTATTATATAAACATAAAAGGAGTACATATGTATTTAAAGTATATTGATAATAAATCTATTGACCGCTTTGTTAAGAGCATAGGCTGTCCCTATAGCAGAAATATTATAGTTGCAGATAGTGAGGAACGTAATTATGTTAACGTATTTACAAATATGCTTGACACCACTCTACACATTACCGATTATGAATGCATTAATATGTTAAGCGGTAAAATTTATAGTAAAGAATGGCGCAAATTTGTAATTAATACTTTAGACAAAATTGAACAAGGATTAGGCGATCAATATATTGATGGCTTACATGGATATTTAGAACAAGACACTATTGTAGGCCCTATTTTATAATTAACAATTTGAAACTTGGATTATTCCAAGTTTTTTTTAATAAAAAAAAGGATAAGATTTACACCTTATCCTAGCTTTTTGTTATAACTTTCAGTTTTAGGATAATCCTTATCCGAAATTATATTTTCTAGTTCTTTAACTAACTTTTTAGCACCTTTATCCAAATTTTTAGGTATTTCACCTTTTAAGGTTACAACCAAGTCACCGCTACCAAATCCACGCAAGAATTTAATACCTTTACCCTTTAAAGTATACTTAGTATTAGATTGTGTTAAAGGCTTGATATCAATAGTAGTTGTACCTTTAAGAGTAGGAACTTCCATTTGACCGCCTAAAAGAAGTGTTGTAAATGGCACATACACATCGACATACAAGTTAAATTCCTTACGTACTAATAATTTATGAGGTTGAACTTTGACATTGATATGTAAATCACCAGCCACACCATTAGCACTAGCCACTTGCTCACCTTCGCCACGCATACGTATAGTTTGACCATCGTCAATACCTGCTGGAATTTTAACTTTTACGCTTACATTTTGTTGGCTTACACCAGTACCACGACAGTAATTACATTTTTCCTTAATAATCTTTCCCGTTCCACCACAAGTTTTACACTCGGTTTGACTAGCAACGCGACCAAATAAAGTATTTTGGACAAACTGCACCTTACCAGTGCCATTACAATCACTACAAGTAATAGTATCACTACCCGACTTAGCTCCACTACCATTACAATGAGTACACTTTTCATCACGACCGATAGTGATTTCCTTTTCCACGCCAAAAGCAGCCTCTTCAAAGGTAATAGTGATATCCGTTACCAAATCGGCACCTTGCTCACGCATTGAGCCTCTGCCACCACGTCCAAAAGCATTGCCAAATATATTAAAGATATCTTCAAAACCACCTTCAAAACCTTGACCAAAGCCCGAAAAACCTCCGCCAGCGCCACCGCCAAATCCTTGAGGTCCGTCAGCACTACCAAACTGGTCATAATTGCTACGTTTAGTTTTATCACTTAGCACTGAATAAGCCTCGGATATCTCCTTAAACTTTTCTTGTGCGTCCGCTTCCTTATTTATATCAGGGTGATATTTCTTAGCTAAATTGCGATATGCTGACTTAATTTCGTCATCACTTGCAGATTTACTCACCCCTAAAATTGAATAATAATCCTTATTCGCCATACTTTCCCTTTTATTATATATTTATTACTTTAAAATAAAAACTTAATAACAAATATTTACTATTTAATATGTAAATTATTTTGAAAATCCAGTTAATGATGACTTAACATCTTCAAGTTCTTTTAACAGTTCACTAATAACCTTCTTTTCCTCAACACTTGTAAATGATGCCCTACGAAAATCCCTACTCATAACATTAATATTATCGATCTTTTCATCAGTTAATAATTCACGCATAGATGCGTCATCTATAATTACTTGAACACCATGCATAAACCACATTGCGCATAATTGTCTTGGATAGTTTTTAGTACAATCAAAAGCCCTACGATGTAATTCAACTAAATTTCCATATTGTCTATTAAATTCTCTTTTAATTCCTATTTGTGTTAACATAAATACCTCCAGTTTATATATATTATACCAAACTCCAATCCTCTATCGACTGGATACATATAATATCATACAACCAAATGTTTGTCAATACCCTTAATTAAATACAACCCTTTATACAGCAACAATGAATAATGCAATCGCATTATTCATTATTACTCTTTCGTTAAATTAAAGGGTATTTAACTTATACTACTCAACTACAATTTCAGGGTCGCCGTCATTGTTGTTTCCGTTGTTAGCGTCACCTTGAGGTGCTTGTTGTTGCATATTTTGATACATGCGTGTAAACACTTCGTTAGACACAGCAGTCAAGTCTTCAGTAGCCTTCTTAAGTTCTTCAATATCTTCACTTGTTAGGTGTTTTTTAGCTTCTTCACAAGCATCTGTAAGTTTCTTCTTATCATCTTCACTTAATTTGTCACCATTTTCCTTAACTAGTTTTTCAATATTCATAACATTTGCATCTAAAGTATTACGAGTATCAACTACTTCACGACGTTTTTTATCTTCCTCAGCAAATTGTTCAGCTTCCTTAACAGCCTTATCGATTTCATCATCACTTAAGTTTGTGCTAGCGGTAATAGTAATTTTTTGTTCTTTATTAGTTCCAAGGTCTTTAGCACTAACGTTAACAATACCGTTTGCGTCAATATCAAATGTAACTTCGATTTGAGGAATACCACGTGGAGCTGGTGGAATACCAACTAGTTGGAATTTACCCAAAGTCTTGTTTTGAGCCGCAAATTGACGTTCGCCTTGCAATACATGGATTTCAACGCCTGGTTGATTATCTTGAGCAGTACTAAATACTTGGCTCTTTTTAGTAGGGATTGTAGTGTTACGTTCAATCAACTTTGTAAATACACCACCTAGTGTTTCAATACCTAATGAAAGTGGAGTAACGTCTAATAATAACACGTCCTTAACTTCACCACCTAGTACACCCGCTTGGATAGCCGCACCCATAGCAACACATTCGTCTGGATTAATACCCTTAAATGCAGTTTTGCCAATTTCCTTTTCCAATGCTTCAACCACGCTAGGAACACGTGTAGAACCACCAACAAGCACTACGCTATTAATATCGCTTGCGCTTAATTTGGCGTCACCTAAAGCCTTACGTGTGCAATCAAGTGTTTTGTTGATTAAATCACTAATCATATTTTCAAATTTAGCACGGCTTAAATTATATTCCAAGTGTTTAGGGCCAGTAGCATCGGCAGTAATAAATGGTAGACTAATTGTAGTATTAGTTAATGTCGAAAGTTCAATCTTAGCCTTTTCAGCCGCTTCTTTTAGACGTTGCATAGCAAGTTTGTCGTTACGCAAATCAATACCATTAGTATTCTTAAAGTCCTCAACTAATAAATCCATAATACGATTATCGAAGTCGTCGCCACCTAGACGAGTATCTCCATTAGTAGATAGAACTTCAAACACACCATCACCAATTTCAAGTATACTTACGTCAAATGTACCACCACCTAGGTCAAATACAAGTATTTTTTGGTTCTTTTTATCTTCCTTATCAAGACCATAAGCAAGCGCAGCTGCAGTTGGCTCATTGATAATACGCAATACTTCAAGACCAGCAATTTTACCAGCATCCTTAGTTGCTTGACGTTGGCTATCGTTAAAGTATGCAGGTACTGTAATAACTGCTTGAGTTACTGGGCTACCAAGATACGCCTCAGCATCAGCCTTTAATTTAGATAAAATCATAGCAGAAATTTCTTGAGGTGAATATGACTTGTCATCAATATTAACCTTGTAATCAGTGCCCATTTCACGCTTAATTGAAATAACTGTCTTGTCAGGGTTTGCAACCGCTTGACGCTTTGCTACTTGACCTACAAGACGTTCATTTTCCTTAAAGCCTACCACACTAGGTGTAGTTCTGCCACCTTCGCTGTTGGCAATAACGGTTGGATTACCACCTTCGATAACCGCAACACATGAATTTGTTGTACCTAAGTCGATACCAATAATTTTTCCCATAATAATTCTCCTTATTTTTAATATTAAATATATAATCAACTTTTTATTAATAAAAGTTGTAAAAATCTGTTTTGTTTTTACTCTGCTTTTCTATTATAGAAAAGTAGCAAAAGACCAATATTTATAGCGTTTTTTCCTCATGATGTTTTAGCGCTAAATAGTCCGACCATTGTATAGCTGGTTTTATCGGTTGTAAAACACCTACAACCAAATCATGATTAGACACATTTAACCATACCGGCATACGTTTTGAACCATGATACATTATAGCCGCCGCCATCAAGCAACTTCTGTCTTTTACATTAAAATCTTTCTGTGTAATCCTTCTTTCCATTCCGAAATCATCTATCAAAAACATCTTCCAATCAAGACCATAGTATTCTAACAAATACTCACTTACATCTTGTAGTTTGTAATTTCGCTTTGCCATACACACTCCTTACAATGCATTACCTTGATTTCTAAGTTGGTCATGTTGCCTTGCTAGGAACCTTTTCCAATCAAACGCAGGTTTACCATAATAATGTTTTTTCGGATTTATTTCATACACATCAAATTTATCATTTGAAACTGATAATCTTACTGTCTTACGTTTATTATTGCTATACACCACTGTCACAATACTAAAATTAGTTTCATCTACACCAACTTTATTAGTATCAAAATCAATGTTTTTAACTTTAAATAACTTCCACTCAAGGTCATAATATTGTAGCAAATAATCGTATATGTCTTGCATTTCGTAATTTCTCTTTTCCATACATCCTCCTTACTTGATTGAAGTTACAATAAGTTCTGGTTGAGATAATTCAATCCAGTGGTCAGATACGTCTATTTTCATACCCTCAATTTCAATAACAAATTGCTTGTCGTTTAATTTAACTTTTGCCACATGACCTTGTTTTTTATTATCAGTCATGCGCACATAAGTTGA
>JBKSMT010000163.1:0-2735 GCA_046881945.1 Clostridia bacterium | reverse complement strand
CACGATAAGATAGCAGTTCTTGGCGAAATTGATTGCCAACCAACAATTCATTTTATGAATTTAGTATGGGCCTCATCAAATAATGGATTACAAGATTTATATTTTGTAAATTAGTTATAATGAAAAAATCAGTATCTTTACCCATTTAGAAATGGGTTATTTGAAAAGCATGAGGAATATAGTGTAACAAAGCAAGTTAGCAATTTCTTATCCATTGCCCATTCTCATGCAAGTTCTTCTTAATGGTTTGATACTCAAAGATTCTTAATCAAACTTCATCAAATATACGAACAAACGAGCGAAAATTCAATAAACGAGTGAGTGAAAATTTATTTTCACTTTCAACGAGTGCAGCCAAAGAGGTAATTATGTCTATTTTGTAGATGGTGTGAGGTTTGCTAGCCTTGAAATTCAATGGCTGTACTATAATCCATTATTTTTAAAAAGTTGTATTGGTAAAAACATTTTCCTAATAAAAATAATTACCTTTGTGCTGTGCATGCAAATAGTGTGCACGGACATATTTTAGAAAGCGCATTCGCTTTATTCTGACCCTTGTAAACTTGGACACTTTACAAACGTAATTTCAGAATAATGGGATGAACGCTCTCTTGGTTTGTATTTGTTTATATAGAAAATACATTCCAAGTGGGGCAGTCTATCCTTATCTGTATTACGGGGGAGTCCAAGCCCTACAAGGAAGATAAGGTAATGACTGGCTCCACTTTCTTTTTTATGCCTCCATTTTTCAGTTTAAAACTTATTCAAGCACCGCAGAGCCATAGGTGTAGGAGGATTTATGAAACATTTAAACACATTAAAAGGGTTATTGCTAACCCTATTGCTAGTTTGTGTGGGCACTGTTTTTGCTCATGATTTTGAGGTTGATGGCATCTATTACAAAAAAAATTACGGTGGTGAAAACCAAGTGACAGTAACCTATAAAGGTGATGATTGGTATAATAACGATTATACTGGCTCAATAGTAATTCCTAAAACGGTATCATATAATGGTGTTACTTATACTGTTACTAGCATAGGACAATACGCATTTTATTATTGCAGTAATTTGACCTCCATATATATACCTAATAGTGTTAATTATATAGGTTTATATGCTTTTAAAAATTGCTATAAATTAGAGGCTGTTTATATAGATGATTTAGAGGCTTGGTGTAATATTTCTTTTCCTTATATTGACCGTGATGAAGATTCTACAAATGATTCGAACCCTTTATATTACGCAAAGCGTTTATACCTTAATGGGAAAGAATTGACAGAACTTGTAATCCCTAGTAGTATAACTAAAATAAATAAATATGCTTTTTATGGGTGTGGCAGTATAAAGTCTGTTAAAATTCATAACAACATTACGGAAATTGGTTCAAGTGCTTTTGAGTTATGTAGTGATTTAAATTCGATTAATTTGCCGTCAATTGATTATTTGTATAGTTATACGTTTAGTGGATGTGTTAGTCTTGAGTCAATAAAAATTCCAACAAGTGTTACAGGAATCAGTAGCAACGCTTTTGAAGGTTGCTCAAACTTGAAAAGTATCAATATACCTAGCAGTGTTACTTATATAGGCTCAAAAGCGTTTTACGGATGTAGTGAACTTAACAATATTATAATTCCTAATAGTGTGACATATATACGTGAAGGTACATTTGCTTATAGTGGACTTAATACTATTACAATTCACAATGGTGTAGAATACATCGATGATGATGCCTTCGCACACACACCACTTATATCCATATCAATTCCACAAAGTACAATAAGTATTGGTGAAGGGGTTTTTACAGGTTGTAATAAAGTTGAAACCATATTAGTTGATAAAAATAATACAGAATATGATAGCCGTGATAATTGTAATGCAATAATAGAAACAGCAACAAATAAGTTAATTTTTGGATGCAAAAGTACAATAATTCCAAACAGTGTGACAAGTATTGGGGAAGAAGCATTTGAGGGGTGTTGGGAACTTAAAAATGTAATAATACCTAACAGTGTAATAGATATTGGATACGATGCTTTTAGAGAGTGTAAAGGACTAATAAATATTTGTATTCCTAATAGTGTTACCACAATACGTCGTAATGCATTTGATAGTTGTGAAAATTTGGAAAGTGTTTTTATTGGTGCAAATATTACAAACATTGGTACTGATGCGTTTATTAACTGTTTGAACCTAGCAAAAATAGAAGTTGACAAAGGGAATGTTATTTATGATAGCCGTGATAATTGTAATGCGATAATAAAAACAGCAACAAATGCACTTGTTTTTGGATGTAAAAGCACAATAATTCCAAACACGGTGAACAGTATCGAAAATAGTGCATTTAAAGGATGTACAGGATTAGAGAGTATTGTAATACCAAATGGTGTTACAGGTCTTGGTTATTATGCGTTCAGAAACTGTACAGGACTTAAAAGTATCGTAATTCCTAATAGCGTTACAGGTATTGGTAGTTATGCTTTCGATGGATGTGCAGCTCTTGAAAAAGTAGATTTGAATTGTTCAACAATAAAAAGAGATTGGTTCTCGGGTAATACTACCATAAAAAATGTTGTATTTGGCGACAATGTTACTAGTATAGAATATGGTGCTTTCAATGGTTGTTCTAATTTAACGGACATTGTAATCCCTAATAGTATTACAAGCATTGGTAATTATGCATTCCAAGATTGCACAAGTCTTACAAGTATAGCCGTTGGTAGTGGTAATCCTGTTT
>JBKSMT010000162.1:0-1734 GCA_046881945.1 Clostridia bacterium | reverse complement strand
GAACGCGCATTACATAAACCAGTAACCCAAAATTACATTTACAGCATTAAAACGGGTGAATTAGGTTAAAAAATGAGAAGTCGTCTTCTCATTTTTTTGTTCAATCTATTAAATTTACAAAAATTTTAATATTTATGTCATATATCTCTTAATTTGCTCTAAAGCATTTTTTTCAAGACGACTAACTTGTGCTTGAGATATTCCAATTTCGTTACTAACCTCCATTTGAGTTTTGCCTGCAAAATATCGTAAATCAAGTATTTGTTTTTCTCGTGTGTCAAGACTCATAACAGCATCTTTTAGGTCTACATTTTGTAACCATTTATCACTATTTTGCTTTTCGTCAGCAATATGTTCCAACAACATCACTTGGTCGTCATCATCGTTAAACATTGCTTCATCTAACGATAAAGGCGCTGATATTGCATCAATCGCATCTACCACTTCAAACAATGTAAGATTTAAATCGCTTGCAATTTCTTCCAAACTAACCTCATCTGCCCTATCTTTACTTAAACGTTCTTTGCTTTTTAATACCATGTAAGCGGTATCGCGCAAACTTCGGCTTACACGCATACTGCTACTATCACGTAAAAAGCGTTTAATTTCACCTATAATCATAGGCACAGCATAAGTGCTAAATCTTACATTAAGTGTTAAATCAAAGTTATCTATAGCTTTCATAAGCCCTACACAACCCACTTGAAAAATATCATCCATACTTTCCTTTGCATCACAAAAACGTTGTGCGACTGACAACACCAATCTCATATTACAATAAATAAAATGTTCCTTAGCTTGCTCACTACCATCTTTTATTTGATGCAAGATTGTTATTGTTTCATCATTTGTTAGCCTAGGAATATTAGACGTATTAATATTACATATATATACTTTTCTTGACATATTTAACTCCTAAGCGTATTGTTTGCTTTAACTAAAAAAATATACCAAAAAAATGTAAAATTTCATTTTTAGACAAGTTTAGTCAAATTAACAAATTTATAAATATTTTTTTATTTCATTTAAATGTTTAATTTTGATAAAATGTTAATATGAAAATATATATCGAACAACTACTTCTTACTAATTTTGTTATTGACTTTTGTATATTAGTTATGGTATCCAAATTTATATTTAGCAAAACAACCTACAAGCACATATTTGTATCAGCATTATTTGGAAGTGTTGCCTCATTAATACTTCCCTACTGTACAAATTTTATGCTTACAAATATATTTAAAATATTAACTTCAATTATAATGTTACAACTATTGCATATACCCAAAAAGCAATTACCCATAAGTTGCGCTTTGATGTTATGTCTAAGTTACATTATAGGTGGAGTAATACTTTCAACATTTGGCAAAATATCAAATGGTGGTTGTGTAATTAGCAATACTAATCTTATATATGTATTTATAATTACAATTTTATTTACTTTTATTTTAAGCAAATTGATTATATATTTAAAACATAAAATCACAACAAACTCAAATATACTTGATACAACTTTAATTTTAAATTCAAATAAAATTACTATTAAAAGTTTTATCGACTCGGGTAATGCTTTGTATGATAATAATCAACCCATAAGTTTAATAAATTTTGACACATTTACTAAACTTACAAACATCACACTAAATCAATATTTAACTAATAATTTTAATACTCTTATCAACCCGCATTTCATTAACGCCAATACAATTGCAGGTAATCGAAAAATATTAATAT
>JBKSMT010000161.1:0-5760 GCA_046881945.1 Clostridia bacterium | reverse complement strand
ATTCTTTCTTTTAAATAATTATATAACTTTTGTCGAACTTCTTCCTTATTAGAAATCTCTCTATGTCCAAATAATGAAATTGTTAATGTATAGAATTTTCGATATGTCATATAATATATTGTAATATTGAATTTTCGATATGTCAAGCGAAATTATAGAATTTTCTATACTCTATTTATAGAGAGGATTGTTATGGATTTTATTGAGATATTAAAAGATTTAATGATTGAAAAAGACCTTAATCAAGTAAAATTAGCCAAACTTATTGGCATAAGACAAGGACAAGTAAGCGAATGGCTTAATGGTAAAAGTAAGCCGGGTTATGATAGTTTAAAAGCACTTGCTATTGCTCTTAATGTTTCGGCTGATGTTTTGCTTGGAATTAGCGATGTTTAAGTTTAAAAAAAAGATATTGTCTTCAATATCTTTATTTTTTTAATGCTTGTTTAATGGTATCGGTTAATGTATTTTTGGTTAAAAGGATATTAAATTCCTTTTCGGTAATGTATATAGGATTGTTAAGTTCAAGGTAGAATATTGTGTAATAGCCCTCACGCGTTTGCTTTAACATTTCGATTAAAGTACAAGTTGGTTGCACGTGTAGGAAGTTAATTTTTTCAATCTTTTTATTTTTTTTAAAAAATAATTTATAATACACATCAAAATTAACTTTGCGCTTTGGTAAAAAGTTACTAGCAAAAAATATGGCAAATAATAAATATGTTAAATTAACAATATTAAAGCAACTTATGATAAACAAAATTATAAATAATGCCACCACAAATATATTTAAGGATAGGTTTACAATTTTGGATATTTTTTGATTATGCTTACTTAATACACTATCTAATATTTTAGCACCATCAAGCGGTTGAACGGGCAACATATTAAAACTAGCAATCAGTAAATTACATCTAAAAAATTCGGCGGTAAACACATAAGTTTCGGGAATAATCCACCAAAGGCTAGTGCAAATTAAGCATATAATAAAATTAATTGCAGGGCCGGCAAATGCAATAACAAACAAGTCGTCCTTTTGAATACGATTATCCAACTTAACACTTGCACCTAGCATATCAAGTTTAATAGTAGTTGCATTATATCCCTTAGATTTAGCCATATAAATATGTGCCATTTCGTGAAAAACAAGAGCCATCATATAGTTGATAAATAATAAAAATTGATGACCTATAAGCATTATTATCACAAGTAGTATAAAACTTATACTAACCCTAACTTTAGTTTGTTGCATAAATATCTTTATGTTTGATTTTAAGTATTTATCACACTTTTGACCGCATTAAATCATTGTATATTTGGATAGAAATTTATTTTTATGCAAAGAAGTAAATGTAATTAATATAAAATTTGTTAAAAAATATTTTTAGTAGCTAAAATCAGTTGAAATTTTTGTCGAACTTTGATATAATATACTTCCGCAGGGTATATAGGCATGTAAAAAGTATCATTATATTAAATATAACTGCGAGAATATATTTTTAGGAGATAATATGGAAGAAAATAATTTAGAATATAATTGGAGAGGATTTAAAGGAAACTCTTGGAAGGAAGGTATTAATGTAGGCGACTTCATTGCCAACAACTACACTGAATATGCTGGTGATGATGCGTTTTTAAGTAGTCCTACCGCCAAAACAAAAGCCGTTTGGGCTAGATGTGAAGAATTGTTAAAGGAAGAAAGTAAAAATGGTGGTTGCTTAGATGTTGAAACCAAAATTCTAAGCGGTATCAACGCATTTGCTCCAGGATATATTGATAAGGATAATGAAGTTATAGTAGGTCTTCAAACCGACGCCCCACTTAAGCGTATTGTTAATATGTACGGTGGTAGTAAGGTTGCATTAAAGGCACTTGAGGCTCATGGTCACACTTTAGATGAAGAAGTACTTAAGTACTTTACCGCTTATCGTAAAACTCATAATGATGGTGTGTTTGACGCTTACACTCCAGCAATTCGTAGGGCACGTAGTAATGGCTTGCTTACAGGTTTACCTGATGGTTATGGCAGAGGTCGTATTATAGGTGACTATCGTCGTATTGCGTTATATGGTATTGACCGTCTTATTGAGGAAAAGAAAAAGGATTTACTGGGCGAAGATATTGATAATCTAAATATTGAAGAAAATATTCGTATCCGCGAAGAAGTTAGCGAACAAATCCGCGCTTTAAATGCTATTAAAACTATGGCATCAGGTTATGGATTTGATATTTCAAGGCCAGCTCAAAACGCTAAAGAAGCAATCCAGTGGGTATATTTTGGTTACCTCGCAGGCGCTAAGGAAAATAATGGTGCAGCTACATCTATTGGACGTAATTCAACATTCTTTGACATTTATATCAATCGCGATATTGCTGAAGGCAAGTTAACTGAAGCTGAAGCTCAAGAACTTATTGACCAATATGTAATCAAATTAAGATTAATCCGTCACCTACGTACACCTGATTATGACGAATTATTTGCAGGCGACCCTACTTGGGTTACTGAAACAGTTGCAGGCATGTTAAACGAAAACCAAAGTTTGACTACCAAAACATCATTTAGATTGCTTCACACTTTGATTAACCTAAATCCTAGTGCCGAGCCTAACTTAACAGTATTGTGGGCAAAAGGTTTGCCTGAAAACTTTAAAAAATATTGTGCCAAGATTTCAATCCAAACCGATTCAATTCAATACGAGGGTGATGACACAATGCGTCCACTATATGGTAATGATTATGCTATTGCATGTTGCGTATCAGCAATGCGTCAAGGCAAACAAATGCAATTCTTTGGAGCACGTTGTAACCTTGCTAAATCATTATTGTATGCAATTAATGGTGGTATTGATGAAAAGAGTGGTAAACTAGTAGTTAAAGGTCTTGAAATGAACACTGAGGACGTCCTTTCATACGATAAAGTACGTAAGGATTATAGTTTAATGCTTAACAAGATTGCCAATATCTACGTTGACGCTAACAACATTATCCACTATATGCATGATAAGTATGCTTACGAAGCTAGCCAAATGGCACTTCATGATACCGAAGTTGAACGTTTAATGGCATTTGGTATTGCGGGCTTTTCAAGCGCTGTTGACTCATTGTCAGCAATCAAATATGCAAAGGTTAAGCCTATTCGTAACGAACAAGGCGTTGCAGTTGATTTTGAGATTGAAGGTGATTTCCCTAAATTTGGTAATGATGATGACCGCGTTGATAGTTTGGCAAGCGAACTTGTTCAAGAGTTCTTTGATAACATCAAGGCTCACAAGTTGTATCGTAACGCAATCCCTACCCTATCACTATTAACCATTACTTCAAACGTAATGTATGGTCAAAAAACAGGTGCCACACCAGATGGTCGTAAAGCAGGCGAAGCATTTGCACCTGGTGCTAACCCAATGCATGGTCGTGATAACACAGGTGCATTAAATTCACTAAATAGTGTAGCAAAAATCAAATATGAGGATTGTTGCCAAGATGGTGTATCAAATACATTCTCAATTGTGCCTAGTGCTTTAGGTAATAATGAAGCAGAACAAGTTAGTAACCTTGTAAATATCCTTGATGGTTACTTTATTCAAGGAGCGCAACACATTAACGTAAACGTTCTTAATCGTGACCTACTAATCGATGCAATGAACAACCCTTGGAAGTACCCTAACTTAACTATTCGTGTATCAGGTTATGCAGTTAACTTTAACAAACTTGACCGCGCACATCAAGAAGAAGTTATAGCACGTACATTCCATGAAAAAAGATAATATTTATTTAAGTCGGCTAAATCAAGTTTAGTCGACTTAATTTTAAAAGAGGATTTTATGACAGGTAAAATTACACAAATCGAAACTATGGGCTCAGCCGACGGCCCAGGCATACGCCTTGTATTGTTTCTATCAGGTTGCAAACTTAGATGTTTGTATTGCCATAACCCTGAAACGTGGGATATTAATGGTTTTAGGCGCGAAATTAGTAGTGATGAAGTGCTAACAACCTATAACAAGTACAAAGTATACTATGGCGACAATGGTGGTGTTACCTTTAGCGGTGGCGAGCCTTTGCTTCAAAGCGAATTTGTGCTAGAGGCAATCAAACTATTAAAACAACACAATATTCATACCGCAATCGATACGTCAGGTGTTGGCGATAATTATGATGAAATATTAAGCCTTGTTGACCTTGTAATACTAGATGTTAAAGCAGTTGATGAAGATGAATATCAAATGATTACTGGTAGAAAGATAGACGATTTTAACAAGTTCCTATCCAAATGCCAACAACTTAACAAAAAGTTGTGGCTACGCCAAGTTATTGTACCTGGTATTAATGATGATGAGGAACATGTGCTTAAACTAAAGCAATTTGCTAGCAAGTTAACAAACGTTGAACGTATTGAACTACTACCATATCACTCAATGGCTAAATCCAAATATAAGGATATGAAACTACCTTACCGCCTTGATACCACACCAGATATGGATAAAGATAAATGCAAACAACTTCAAACTTTATTAAAAAACTTTGGATAGCATAATCCAGAGTTTTTTAATATGTTAGTACAAAAATACAAACTTTATTTGATTGTAAAATTCTTTCACGTTAAATTATAAAAGTGTAAAAAAAGTAATACTATTTTTAGTATTACTTTTTCAATTAATTAATGACGTGACCAATACATATCTCCACTGGTATAATACCAGTCGTTAAAATAATCACAATCACTTTCAGTCAATGTATAATTTCCATTCAAACATCCTGCAGCCTTACTTGTATCAGCCAATGTTGTTCCATATAATGTATAGCTATAACTACTTGAATTACAAACAACCAACCAATCCCTAGGTTCAACAAATGTTGCACTGGTTAAACTAGAACATCCATCAAATGCATAGTAACCAATATATGTTACGCTTGCAGGGATTGTAACAGTATGTAAATCACTACATCCTGTAAATGCATAATCACCTATACTTGTTATATTGCTAGGTATAACAGTACTTGAACTTCCACGAATTAAAGTATTGCTAGCTGTATGAATAAGTGCATTACAATTATTACGGCTATCATATACTGGATTGTTAGCATCAACACTAATCTCAGTAACATTAGCATTAAGTGCAAAAGCCATTGTACCAATACTTGTTAATGATGCTGGAATTTTTATTACCAATACGGTATATTCATAACCATAATCATATTTCTCATCACCACCAGTACAATTCATAAATGCAAAATCGCCAATTGATGTTAAATTAGTACATCTACTAAAATCTAAACTGGTAATGTAGGAAGATGATTGGTTCTCTCTATTTGGATAACCCATACTAAAATTAAATGTTACACCTGAGAATGCATTAGCACCAATAGTTTGAAGTTTAGTACAACCATCTAATCCTGAAACAGTTACCGAAGCGCCTTGTGATGTAAAAGCATTATTAGCAATAGTTGTAAGGTTAGTACAACCACTTAAATCAAATGAAACCTCATTATAATAGTCACGCATAACTGCACTTTCGATAGTAACAAGCGAACTTGGCAATTTAAATGATGCTGGAAGATCATTATAATTTAACATACCATCACTAAGTGTAGTAATCTGCCATGTACTTAAATCAATAGTACCACCATTCCTTGGCGTAGATGTATAAATATAATTTAAATTAATAGCACTACTAAAATCAAAAGGGCTTGACATATAATAAAAATATTCAAATCTTGTTACACTATATGATAAAGTTATAGAAGTATATTCACCTGGAG
>JBKSMT010000160.1:0-2041 GCA_046881945.1 Clostridia bacterium | reverse complement strand
AAAACACTTTATACCATTATACTCCCAGCTATTATGCGATGCAGTAATCATCAACCCAATATCAAATTTAAATTTTTGTGTTAAATACACTAATTGAGGAGTTGTCGACAGTCCAATCAAATTTACATCAATTCCATTTTTTAATAACACTTTACATAAAATGCTTAATATATAATCACTACTAACTCTATTATCTTTGCCTACAATAACCGCCGTACTAAAGCCATTTTTATTTATATATTTTACAATCCTTTTAGCATAATCTTCAATATTTTTTTCAGTTAAATCTTCACCAACGATTCCCCTAAAATTATATTTATTAATCATAAATTATTCCTTTTAATTATTTATGAAAAAAATATTAATCATGTGAAAAAAAATATGAAAATATTTACACAATTAATTTTAATAATTATTTAATTATTATTACTAAAATAAATTAAGTATTGCTTTTTTATAGTATATTTTTATTAATTTAATTAATATTTACAATCTTAATTATTTATTATTTTTTCTTGTAAAACATATATTAATTTAATTGACATTTAAATTAATTACATATAATATTATTGTATAATCAAAAGGGGTAACTTATGAAAAAAACTAAAATTATTGCAACACTTGGGCCTGCTTCAAGCAACTATAAAACTCTTAAAGAAATGATTGACAACGGACTAAATGTTGCACGTATAAATTTCAGTCACGGCACTCAACAAACAAATCAGCAAACTATTGATTTAATCAAGGAAACACGTATCAAATCAAATTCGCCACTTTCAATCATGGTGGATACTAGAGGTCCAGAAGTACGCGTAAAAACATTTGAGGACGGAAGTGTTGAACTTAAAAAAAATCAAGAATTTATTCTTTATAGCGAAAATAAACTAGGTAATAACTCTGGAGTTGCGATTACAGAACCAAGTATTTTACCTCGTCTTAAAATAGATGATATAATTTTAGCAAATGACGGACTTATAACATTAAAAGTTGTAAAAACTAACCCAACTAATATTGTTACAAAAGTTATTACTCCAGGCAAACTATCAAATAATAAGGGATTAACATTTAAAGACTTTGATTTAAAACTTCCTTACATTAGTGATAAGGACAAAAAAGATTTAATTTGGGCATTTAAAAATAAATGCGATTATGTTGCATGTTCGTTTGTTACTTGTAGGCAAGATATTTTAGAAATCAAAAAATTAATGGAAAAATGCAAGCATAGCTGTAAAATAATTGCAAAAATTGAATCAAGTTTAGGTATTAAAAATCTTGAAGATATATTAGAAGTTTGTGACGGTGTTATGGTTGCGCGTGGTGATTTAGGCGTTGAATACCCAGTAAGCAAACTACCAAGTTTACAAACTCAAATAATCAAAACCGCACGTGACATGCGCAAAATTTCAATAGTTGCAACCGAAATGCTTGAAAGCATGATACATAATCCTCGTCCTACACGTGCCGAAGTAAGCGACGTTGCCAATGCAATCCGCGAAGGTGCAAGTGCCATTATGTTGTCTGCCGAAACATCAGTTGGCGAACACCCTACCAAAGCAGTTAAAACTATGAACGATATAGCCCTTGAAACCGAAATAGAATTTGATTGTTGCAATCTTCATAATAACACTAAAATCAACGATAATATAGCAAATATCACAACAACAATGGCAATCAAAACAACTTATAAATTACCAACTCGCGCCATTGCAATATGCACGAGCCAAGGAAAGATGGCAACTTACGTATCTACACTTCTTCCAAAATGTGATATCTATGCCATCACCAACAACCAAGATACATATTTTCAAATGGGATTACTACGAGGAGTACTTCCTATATACTTACCAAAATTTGATGAAACAAAAATATTTAGCAACATCAACGACGAACTATTAAAGCACAAACTCGTTAAAAAAGGTGATAATATAGTCCTTGTAACAGGCACAACCGACGAATTTGCAAATGTTGTAAAAATTAATACTATCACTTAATTCAAAAAGACCTTTCTAGGTCTTTTTCTTTAATCCGATGTGAATTTTAG
>JBKSMT010000159.1:0-6388 GCA_046881945.1 Clostridia bacterium | reverse complement strand
ACCTTCGTATAAATCAATGCCGGGATTGTTGCGTATTATACAATTTTTATTAGTTGAATATCTTGAACAAATATCATCTAACGTTTGTTCTTTTTCAATCCTAATCCAACAAAAATCACCTTGAACATATTCTATTATTTTCATAATATTTTATATGAAATTTGTATAATTTTGTCCACTCGATTATATACATAGTTATAAAAGTTAAGGTGATTATGAGTGAAGTTAAATCAGTATTTAAAACAGTATCAATGATAACTATATTTTCAATTATTACACGTGTATTTGGATTTATTTTTCGTGTGTTTCTATCACGCAAACTTGGCGCTGAGGGATTAGGCGTATATCAAATTTCCGCTTCAGTTATGGGAATATTTATGACATTAGTTGCTAGTGGATTACCCTTGGTTACCGCCAAGACATGCGCTAAATACGACCACACCAACGAAATTGATAAAAAAAATTCTAGCGTAACCAGTGCCACAATAATAGCACTTATCATAAGCCTTATTTCAACCGCCATTATTGCACTATTCCAAAACATATTTATTAAGGTACTAGGAAATAATCTAATTGTTGAACTAATGCTACTCATGTGTCCTGCAATTATATTTAGTGCAGTCTATGCAGTTTTTCGTGGTGCGCTTTGGGGCAAAAATTCGTTCTTTTGGGTTAGTTTTACTGAACTTATTGAACAGGTTATACGACTAGTACTTACATTTATAATGCTATACTCTATTAACGATATGTTTACAGCCACACGTATTACTGCAAAAGCATTTTCGTTAACGTGCTTAATATCCGCCACACTTGTTGCTGTTGTATATTTCATTGATGGTGGTCGCTTAAAATTTAAAAAAGGACATTACAAATACCTAATCAAAAGTTCGGCACCTATCACAGGCGTGCGCATTGCCTCAAGCCTAATCCAGCCACTAACTGCAACATTAATCCCCATGCTTCTTGTTAGCATTGGTTATACCTCTAGTCAAGCAATTAGCCAATATGGAATACTTATGGGTATGACATTTCCATTACTGTTTGCACCTCTTTCGGTAGTAGGTTCTTTGAGCATGGTGCTTGTGCCTAAAATTTCCACACTAAAAGTAAGCAACAAGTATGATGAAATAGCCTCAAGTGTTGAAAGTTCAATCAACACTTCCCTTTTCTTATCCATGTTATTAATCCCCTTATTTATATCTGTTGGCGACCTAATAGGAATTGTATTATTTAATAATATTCAAGCAGGAATTTATCTTCAACTATCCGCTGTCAGCATATTACCTATTGTAATATCTAACATAACCAGCAGTGTGCTAAATGCTCTAAGCCTTGAAACTAAATCTTTTATCAACTACATACTCGGCTCGTTAGTTATGTTTGCTTGCTTATTTATATTCACTCCGCTTATAGGCATAAATTCGGTTATCGTTGCATTTTTCTTATCAATGGGCGCCACCGCAATACTTAATTTCCGTACAATCAAAAAGGAAGTTCCATCAATCAGTTACAAACTACTATTTAATCTATTTAGGTATGCAATAATCCTTGTTCCAACCTCGCTTATAGGACACTTTGTTTCTAATATACTATACCACTGCCTACCGGCATTTATTGCTGGCGTTATAGGTGGTGGATTAAGTATGATACTAACGTTAATATTGCTACAAATGTTTAATGTATACAACGCTCCACTAAAAATGCTTAAAAACATGTTAAAACGAAAAAAGCATAACATATAATATTGTATTATGCTTATATATTTTTTCGCTTTACAAAATCTTCTTTTTATGTTAGTATGTATTTATGAGTTACGTATTGGATAAAGATTGGAGCGAAAAGTTAAGTAAAGCAATAGATGTTGAGTTTAAAAAAAAGTTATTTACTTTTATAAACCAAGAATATGCTACTAAAACTGTTTTCCCTCCAAAAGAAAAGATTTTTAATAGTTTAAACTATGTACCGCTTGATAAAGTTAAGGTGGTGATTATCGGTCAAGACCCTTACCACACGTTAGGTCAAGCAGATGGGCTTGCATTTAGTTGTGCTAATGGAACACCTCAGCCATCACTTACCAACATTTTTAAAGAAATTAGTAGTGATTTAGGTATTCGTATGAGTGGCAAAACTCAACTAGATAGTTGGGCAAAGCAAGGCGTGTTGCTATTAAACACTTCACTTACCGTTGTGCAAGGTCAACCAACATCACACTCTAAATGTGGTTGGCAAACTATTACTAAGGAAATTGTTAAGATTATTAATAATCTAAATCAACCAATAGTATTTATGCTTTGGGGTGGCCATGCAAAAGGTTTTACCGAAATATTAAATAACCCTAATCATTTAATACTTACTTCCGCTCACCCTAGCCCATTAAGTGCGTATAACGGTTTCTTTGGTTGCAAACATTTTAGCAAATGCAATTCGTTCCTAGTAGAAAATGGTGTAACACCTATCGATTGGGAATTGTAACACGTTAGTGGCACAATTATTCATTAAATTAAGATATGACACGTTCATATCTTTTTTATTTCAATTTTTTATCAAACTATTGACAAATTTTTTAATTATGATATATTTACGTTAAGGAGAAATTTATGGAAGCAAAACAAAACACTCAATTAGTTAACGATTTTGAAACATTGATTATATATAGCCCTAATTGTAACGACACAATGATAATGTCTTTAACCAATCGTCCACATTTTCGTATATATCGTAATACTATTAAAGCAAAAGCTGTTGAACAAGCCAAGTTATTGCCATACTATACCACTTTAGACCGTGAAGTTGAATTTACTGACAAATTATATATTGTAACAAATGCCGAAGATGTAGCTAAATCTACTATATTTTGCATTGAAGAAGATGGCGAAAGTTTAAAAATTAACCAAATTAAACGTAAAAACTTAGAACAAAACCAAGATTTAACTAGATAAAGAGGAAAATTATGAAAAGAAATGAAATTGTACACAAAATGCACGATGAGATAGAAAAAATTAATTTAGCAATACAACAAATGCAAAAAATATACGACCGCTCACCTAACACTTCAAATGCTAAGGAAGCAGAATATGCTATTCACCTTTTAACCCTTGCTAAAAAAGATATCCAAGAGACTTTAAATGCCTTTGATGCAGAATTTGAAGACCCATATATTGAAACTTTTGCAGTTTAATCTATTTTTACAAATTGTGTAAAATTTATTGACACTAGATTTTTAATGTGCTAAAATAATAACATTATGAAAACTATCAATGCAAACATAATTATTATTAACATTATCGCATAGGCAACTGTACGCTATATGTTAATGTTTGCAAGGACTACCATATAGCGTATATGGTAGTTTTTTATTTAAAGTAATCATTTTACTTAAGTTTAAAGGAGTTATTATGAGAAAAGAGCAAGGGATACCTAATTTCCCTAAAAACGAAGAAGAAGTCTTGAAGTTTTGGCAAGACAATGCTATCTTTGAAAAATTAAAAGAAAAGAATAAGAAAACTGGTAAGTACTACACTCTACTTGATGGTCCTATTACTGCAAACTACAATATGGGTTTGCACCATGCTTTTGCACGTACATTTAAGGATGCAACCATTAAGTATCGCGCACTAAAGGGTTATGACCAACATTATCAAAATGGTTTTGATGCACATGGTCTTCCTGTTGAAGTAGGTGTTGAAAAGGAATTAGGAATTAATAGTAAAAAGGAAATTGAGGAATTTGGTATTGGCAACTTTGTTGACGCTTGTATAAAACGTGTTGATAAATATTCTGACCTTATCACTCAAGGTTCAATCCGCCTTGGTCAATGGATGAGCTGGGACGATAGTTATTATACTAATAAGGATAGCAATATTACCGCCATCTGGCACTTCCTAAAAGAATGTGACAACAAGAATATGATTGGTCAAAAATATCGCCCAATGCCTTGGTGTACTCGTTGTGGCACAAGCCTTAGTGAACACGAAATGAGTGACGCTGATGCATACAAAAATGATACTTGTGAGGCTATATTCTTTAAACTTCCTATCAAGGAAATTAATGCTAAGATGTTAGTGTGGACTACTACCCCTTGGACACTTTCAAGTAACGTAGCTATCGCAGTTAATCCAGAACTTGATTATGCCTTCTGCGAAGTTAAGAGTGATAAATCACCTATAATTTTATGCGAAAGTGCATTAAAGGTATTAAAGGCTGATATAGTACGCGTTATTAAAACTGTTAAGGGTAGCGAACTTGTAGGCTATACCTACGAAACCTGTTTTGAAGACTTCCCTAAACAACAATTTGTTCATAAGATTGTTGCATGGGATGCCGTTGATGCTACTGAAGGTTGTGGTGCAGTACACATTGCTCCTGGTTGCGGTGCTGAGGACTTTGACCTTGGACTAACTTTAGGTCTTGAACAAGTTATGCCAATTGATGAAGCTGGTACATTCTATGATGGTTTTGGCTTCTTAACTGGATTAAACGCAAATTGTGATGAAACTCGTGATTTAATATTTGATGAACTATCAAAACGCAACAAAATATACTATCATCATTCTTATACTCACCGTTATCCTCATTGTTGGAGATGTAAAAATCCGCTATTATTTAGATTAATTAGCGAATGGGTAATTAAAGTTGATGAAATACGTCCAAAATTAATTGAACAAGCCGAAACTGTTGAGTGGAACCCAGAATTTTTAGGCAAACGTATGAAAGATTGGTTAACTAATATGGGTGACTGGTCAATTTCACGTCCTAGATATTATGGACTACCTCTACCTTTCTATCCTTGTGATTGTGGCAAAGTAACAGTTGTTGGAAGCAAGGAAGAATTAAAATCTCTTGCAATTAATCCTGAAAAGGTTGATAACCTTCCTCACTTACACCGCCCTTACATTGATGAAGTGGAAATTAAGTGTCCATGTTGTGGTAAGGCAGTTAAACGCATTAAGCATGTTGGCGACTGCTGGCTAGATGCTGGTATTGTTCCATTTAGTACTAAAAAGTATTTTGAAGATAAAGATTTCTGGGCTAAGAACTTCCCTGCCAACGCCGTTGTGGAAGGTAAAGAACAAGTTCGACTATGGTTCTACAGCATGCTATTAATGAGTGTAGTATTAACTGGCAAAGCGCCATTTAAAAAGGCCATGGGTACACCAATGCTACTTGCTCAAGATGGTAAAAAATTATCAAAATCTAGTCCTAACAATATTCCGCTTGATACAGTATATAAGGATATTGGTGCTGACCTTGTTCGTTACAACTTTGTTAACACTCCACTAATTGCTGATGTTAAGTTTGGGTATGAAACTATTGATGAAGTTAGACGTAAAATTTTAAATTTATGGAATAGTTACTTATTCTTTGGCACTTATGCTAATATCGACAACCCTGATTTAACTGGCTATAAATTAGATGTAAACAACCTAAATGTTAGTGATAAGTGGCTTGTGCTTCGTACCAATAAGTTTGTTGAACTTTGTGATAAAGCTTATGATGAAACTAACTTTGGTGGTGTAACCGCCGAATTTGAAAAGTTTATTGATGAAGTGTCCAACTGGTACATTCGTATCAATCGCCGTAGATTCTGGAAAGGCGAAAATGGAACTGATAAGTTGAATGCGTATTATGTATTAAGTTATGCAATCAAAAACACTGCAATAAGTCTAGCTCCTATCACTCCATTCTTAAGCGAATACTTGTGGCAAAACCTAGTTCGTGAGTTGGATAAAAACGCAGAAGAAAGCGTAATGCTTACGACCTTCGGTGCAAACCTAGTTGAAATAGATGATAAGGATTTAATTAATCAAACCGACTTAATGCGTGATGTGATTGCATTAACAGGACGTTTACGTAATGAAAAGCAAATCAAAGTTAAACAACCACTTAAAACACTTTATATTTGTGGTGATACAAGTTTACAAAACGCAGTTGACCTATACGAAACAATATTGAAAGACGAATTAAATATCAAAAATATTGTAGTAGAACGCGACCAAACTAAGTTTAATGACGAATATTTAATGATTGACCTTCGTAAAGCAGGTGCAGTGCTTAAGGGCGATGTTCAAAAAGTTAAAAATGAATTGTCAAATTGTGATGATGCTATAATGCAAGGCTATGTTGCTGGTTTCCATGCTGGTACAGTTAGTATTTGCGGTTATGACTTATCTAGCGACCTATTTATACCTCAAACCAAGGCAAAACAAGATTATGTAATTGCTAATGTTGATGGTATTACCGTTGTACTTGATATCACTATTGACAAAAACTTAATGCTTGAAGGTTTGTCACGTGAATTAATACGTACTTGCCAAGTAATGCGTAAAAATGCAAACTTTGACGTAGCAGATAGAATTCAAGTTGAATTTAACACCGCTAGCGAAGATTT
>JBKSMT010000158.1:0-5301 GCA_046881945.1 Clostridia bacterium | reverse complement strand
TTATTAGAAAAAACGACATTGTAAATATGTATTTTTTAGAACATGAAAAATGTGTTCAATTTCCAAATAAAAAAGAAGCAAAACTTTTCGTTGATACAACTTTAAGACTGTTAAGTGGTAAATCAAAATTTGTTAGAAATATTTTAAAAACAAAGAAAGAAATTAAAGACACAGGAGATGCATTAGAAATTAATGTTGGAAAAATTGCTAAAACAACAGCAACAATAGGATTGAATACAGCTATAAATATGTCTGTTGCTCCTAAAGCTGGAAAAATTACCAAAATATTTGGAAATGTTGCAAAACAATTATTACCAAAGAAGAACAATAGTCGAGAAATACAATTATTATCCAATGATGAACAATATAACCAACTAAAACAGATAAAAGAACTTTTAGATAGTGGAACAATCACTCAAGAAGAATTTAATGCCATGAAAAAACAAATACTAAATAACTAATTAAAAAACATAGGGAAAAATGCATAATGGCAGTTAGGCGTGTGCTTGTCATATACAAGTGTTCTCGCTTCGCTCGAACAGACAAGCACACGCCTATAAACTAAATAAAGCGGACAAAAAAGCGAAAGTGTTGGTGAACGTAACACGCTTTCGCTTTTTGCTGTTATATGTAATGGCTAATTTATTCCATGGTGCACTTGACAAGAGGCTCTGAAATGAGTTTTTTTGCTGGTTAAGACAGAGAAGCAATATTTGTGCTTATGGCTTTGCTTTTTTCGTTTCTCTGCCTTTTTGTATTATGTTTTCATTTCTTCTCTTGTCAAGTACCTTTCACGGCATAAAGTAGCCAAAAAAAAAGAGAACTAGATTTTTCTAATTCTCTTAACTATTACACTAGTTTCAAAAGTTAGTGACTAAGGTATGGGAATTTTTTTGAGTATATGTTTGGTTAATTGAGAGGTTTTGTGTTATAATATTTTTATAAATATGTTTATTAAGTTTAATTATATTAAGTTGTTTTTGCAAAGGAGAGTTTATGTTGTTTAAAAGAAAACCTATAACTATAGGATTGTGTTTAGGTGGTGGCGGGGCAAGAGGTTTTGCACATTTAGGCGCATTAAAAGCGTTTGAGGAATATGGTATTAATTTTGATATGGTTGCAGGTTGCAGTGTTGGTAGTTGTGTAGGGGCTTTTGTTTGCGCAAACATGGGATTTAAAAAAACTTACAACATAGCCAAGGAGTTGCAAGTAAAGGATATTAAGCGTAATAAGATTAAATTTATGCCATCATCTACTGAAGGATTAGAGGAACTTATAAGTAATAATATTAAACAAAAGAATATTGAGGAATTACCTAAAAAATTATTTATTGTAAGCGTTGATGCAAAAACTGGGAAAGAAGTTATATTTGACAGTGGAAGTTTGTCTAAAGCAGTTGCAGGCAGTTGTGCAGTTCCTGGAGTATTTTATCCTGTAATATATAATAATATGACCTTGATTGATGGCGGTGTAATGAATAACATTCCTGCTGATGTGTTACGTAAAAAGGGTTGTGATGTGGTTATCACTATTGATGTAAATAGTACACGCGGTGGCGGAACGTCTAGTGAAAAGTTTTATGATGTGTTCCTAGCGTCCATTGGTATTATGATGAAAAACAATTCAAATCAAGGATATTTATATAGTGATATTGTTATTCAGCCTGATATGAAACGTTTCAAATCTAGCAAATTAGATGGTTATGAGGCTATGGTTGAGGAAGGTTATAATGCGGTAATTGCATCAATGCCTGAAATTTTGAAATTAATTAATAACAAAAGATATAGATTATGGAAAAGAAACAAAAGAAAGAATATGTACAAATTATAATATTTAGTATATTGATAGTTGTATTATCGCTATCAACTATATGGACTAAACAAATTTCTAAAGGTATAAAAAATTTATTATTCAAGTCGGATCTACGTGTAAATAATGATTTGGTTGTACATTTTATAGATGTTGGTCAAGGTGATGGAATTGCTGTTAAATTTCCAAACCAACAAGTTATGCTGATTGATGCAGGACCTAAGTTTAGCCAAAATTATATAGTTGATTACATTAAGTCAAATGTTTTAAGTAGTGATAATGATTTAGTTATTGACTATATGATTTTAACACATCCAGATATTGACCACTCGGGCGGGATGAGTGCTATATTTGAGGAATTTAGTGTTAAAAAATTTTTTAGACCTAATATTGCCAGTGTGAGTGAAAACGTTGATGACTTTACAACGAACTCCAACTTTATTGAATATGGTGAAGTTATTAATCGTGCTTATGGTGAAAGTGATATCGAAATAAATATAATTAATCAAAATTATGAGTTTTGTGTGGGTGATGTTAGTATTAAAATTTTTGCACCGATTAAAGTGTATGAAACTACCAATGAGATGAGTCCTTTGATAAAAATTACTTATTTAAACAAAAGTTTTTTATTTGCTGGCGATATTGAATTTGAAGGCGAAAATGACATGTTGAATACATATGTTGATGAATTAAATATTGATGTATTAAAAGTGTCTCATCACGGAAGTAATGACGCAACAAGTACACGTTTTATTAAATCAACAAGTCCGGATTATGCAATTATTAGTGTTGGGAGCAATGCTTACGGACACCCAAGTTTTTCAACTATTGCTAATTTACAATCATTTAAAGCTGAAGTGTTAACAACTAAACAAGGTGCTATTAGATTTGTATGTAGCGATAATTATTTTGGAATACTAAATAATAAAGTTACACATTCATATCAATATATCGCATGGTGGCCTATTGTAATTTGTATTAATGTTGTACTTACAATATTTTTAGTAAAAGTAGTTATAAAGACAATTAAATCAAAACGTCTAGATATTGAAAATAACAAAAAATCCGCTTAAAATAAACGGATTTTTTTAGTAGTTAAGTTTTAAGTATGTATTCCTAAACTTATCATAAGTCCTACATTTACTTTTTGCATGGCAATAGTATCTAGTGCTCCTATACGTTCACGCAAACGAAGTTTGTCAAGAGTACGTATTTGTTCAAGCAATACTACACTATCTTTAGCAAGAGGGTATTTTAAATGATTGAGTTCGATATGGGTTGGAAGTTTTGCTTTTTGAATTTGACTAGTGATGGCAGCAATAATGACAGTAGGGCTATATTTATTGCCTACGTCATTTTGAATTATTAAAACAGGTCTAAGTCCTCCTTGTTCGCTTCCTACAACTGGGCTTAGGTCCGCATAATAAATTTCGCCACGTTCTATTTGCAAAACTAATCTCCTTTTAAAAACTCCTCGGTTATGTGTATGGTGTCAGTTAAGTCATATAATTTATTAAATTGCATCATCAACTTTTGATACGTATACTCATTATATGTTGTGTGGTCAAAACTTTGTGATGGTATTGTCACATCAAAATCTTTTTGCGATAAATCTAGCGCATACATATAAGCCAAATGATTAATGTTATATTCCATATATTCTCCTTAAAATCAACATTTAAACTTTGATTAAATTAAATAACTATCTATCGACATAAATAGCCAAAATTAACTTATTAAGTAGATTATTGATATTGTACTTAATATTTGGATATAAAAAAAAATTATGCGTAAGCATAACAATTAGTATAAAAAACACTAGATATTAAATCTAATATTAGATTTAACTACTAGTGTTTTATGATTAAAAGTAATATGAATTTCGGTGTTTGATGGCAGATACTATTGCGGCAATATATAATCCGATATAAATACAAATAATGATTGATATAACAAATATATGAGCATTTGAAGTTTTGGATATATCATTAGTTACTAGTACATAAATGGCATTTTCATTATCAGTTAATATATTTAAATTATTTCCGCTTGATGAGGTTTGCAATTTGATAAGTTCTCCATCTTGATAAATATATGCACTAACATTTTGTAACAATTTTGAACGTTCCAGAGGTATTGAAATTGATGCCTGTTCACCTTGTAAATTTGAAAATGTGAAATTGAAACATTGGACTATATTTAGATTTTTGTCCTTTAAAATTTTATCAATTTCTTTATTTGTGGGTTCGCTAGATGCTGTAAATGTACAGTTTTGTACAAACCCCTTACTATTTGTTGCTGTAATATTATTAGAAGATATACTAAAAACAATAACGCGATATTCTCCATCAATTATAGTTATATCATATATATCAAATGTGCTTGTTGTGGCAGTAATAGTTTTAGAGTTTGGATTAGATGTGTCAACTAATAAAAAATCAATACATAGGTAACTTAGTTTATCTTGCATACTTTTTATATGATTTGGGAAGTATTCGCTTTCAATTACACAAGAGTATTTTGATTGAATATCTGATAGAGGTAATTCAGTTTCAGTAAATATGTTATCAATAGTAATGATTATTTTTGCGCGCCTAATTTCCCATACAAGATTATTAATAGGCGTTGCAGTGGCATTGCCGTCCATATCATCATATATTAATGTTGCGGTAGAAATATAAATTCCTATATTATTTTGAGTATTATTAGTATAAGTTGCGGTAACACCAACAGGCAAATTAACTAGTTCAACAGTATGAGTATTATTATCATAAGCTATTGGTTCATTGTAATTCCACGCAACATTTGACATGTCATATATATAAGGCTTAATATTTACAAGTATTGATGTTTCAGTACTTGGAAGTAAAACTTTAGTTACAGGATTATTTGTCATACTTGTATCGGAAATAGTTAATGTTACTTTACATGAATACAATCCCGAATCTGATACATTTCGCACAGTCAAAGTAGGGTTTGTTTCTCCATTAATAATACTGAAGTTTTCATTTTCATTAGCACGCTTGTACCATTGGTAACTTAATGTATTGTATTGATTTAGTAAAGCGTGAGAGGCAACTATATTAATAGGTAGTTCCAAATTTTTACTATATGTTATAGATATATTATTTGATTTATTAACAATGTTAGGTAATGCAAAGTCGTATTTAGCATATAAATTCAAATCCGAATAAGGCAATGATTTTGGATTGAAAGGAGTGGTGAATGAGCTATTAATATACCAACCTACAAATATATAACCAGCCTTAGTAGGTTTATTTAAATTTAAACTGGTTTGCAAGTTTGTATATGAATTAGGATTAACTGCAACACCTCCATCTAGATGATATGTTATCGAAAATCCGACTGCATCAGTAACATCAAATATTCTATAAATAGTAGTGTTTCCGCAAGGTATAGACAATATGTATGAGCCTTTAGTGATTGAATTATTTAAAATTATTGATATTTTATTAGACGAGATTAATTCAA
>JBKSMT010000157.1:0-2559 GCA_046881945.1 Clostridia bacterium | reverse complement strand
TTCACTAGCCTCTTTAAATAACTTATACTCTTCAAGTTGTCTAATAAGTGCTTGTTCTGGGTCTTCAATATCGTCAGTAAACTCTTCAATTCTAGGTAATATTGATTTTGATTTTATTTCTAAAAGCGTAGCCGCCATATTTAAATATTCACTAGCCTTATCCACGTCCAAAACTTCAAGATTATTCATATATTGCAAAAATTGCTCGGTAACTTCTGAAACAAATATATCTTTAATTTCAATTTTTGCCTCTTTAATCAAGTGTAAAAGCAAATCAAGAGGACCTTCAAAATTATCAAGTTTAGTAGAATAATCGACAATCGATTCAAATTCTGCCATTATAAAATCAACCCCCAAAAAGCCGTAATAGGAATACTAATATATCCCGTAATAAAATTTATCACATAGCCCAAAATATCAAGATAATACAATCCTGTAAAATCAGCAATAAAACTTAAAATAATCAAACCATAAAGTACATAAATGCCTTTATTTCTTAAAAACCAATATAAAGAATTACGTCTTTTACTAAACACGTCAACAACTCTAAAACCATCTAACGGATAAATAGGTATTAAATTAAATATGCAAAACGAAAGACTAAAACTATAAGTTAAAAAAAGTGTTAAAACAATTACGTAAGTAAAATATCCGATAGTCGGAAGATATAAACTTGCTAAAATATAAAGTGGATAAACTAAAAATGCAGTAATCAGATTTACCGTCACCCCAGCGATAGCAACTTCAAAACATCCACGTTTGTAATTTTTAAAATTGCTTGGGTTTACAGGCATAGGTTTAGCCCAACCAAAACCTGCCACGGCAAAACAAATAAGCCCGTAAAGGTCAAAATGCGCAAGTGGATTAATCGTATATCTATTATATAATTTAGGCGTTAAATCACCGTTTTTAACCGCAGCAAAGCCATGTGCAAACTCGTGCACGGGTAAAACTATTAATAATGCTAAAAATATAGAAATATATTTTAATATCGTTTCAACCATTTATTACACCAATTGTATTCATTATATATCAAAACGAAGAAAAATGCAAGAAAAAAACGCTCGTCGTTAGACAAGCGTTAATTATAATTAAACGTCGTTTCTAATGATATCTTCGTAAGTTTGGGGTTTAACTATAATACGACTATCCCCGTCTTTAACCATAACAACTGGTGGAACGAGATTTCTATTGTAATTGCTTGACATTGAATAGTTATACGCACCCGTGCTTAAAACTGCTAGAATATCACCTTCTTGCATTTTTGGTAGCATAGCGTCTTCTATAATAACGTCACCACTTTCACAACATTTTCCTGCAATGGTATACTTTTCAGTAGGCTTAACGTCCATCTTTTCAACGGCAACGGCTGTATACTTCGCTTGGTAAAGCGCAAATCTAGGATTTTCAAACATACCACCGTTTACCGATAAATAATTCTTAACTTTTTTAATTTCCTTTATTCTGCCAACGTTGTAAAGAGTAATACCGGCTTCGCCAACAATTGACCTACCAGGCTCTAAAATCAAAAATGGTTTTCTAATATTCTTTTTATTAACGGCATCAATTAAAGCGCTAGTTATGGTCTTAATATATTCAGCGTAACCGTCGACACTTTTTTCAGCATCACCTTCAGCGTACCAAATACCAAAGCCACCACCCATATTAAGAACGGAAAACTCAAAATTATACTCATCTTTTAGAAACTTATAAAAATCAGTCATTTTTTCAACTGCAATGAAAAAAGATTTATTTTCAAAAATTTGAGAACCTATGTGACAATGCAAACCGTCAAGCGATAAATTCTTTTTGTTTTTTACGTATTTAACAATATTTTCTGCATCACCATTGCAAATGGAAAAACCAAATTTAGAATCAATTTTTGCAGTCTGAATATAATGATGAGTATGCGCTTCAACACCGGGATTAACTCTAATTAACACAGATTGAATTTTACCTGAATTAGAACAAATTTCGTCCAAATCATCAACTTCAGAATAAGAATCTAAAACAATATACTTAACGCCGTAATTAACTGCAAGCGTTAACTCGTCTTTAGATTTATTATTGCCGTGGAAACATATTTTGTCCATAGGAAAATCAACTTGTTTTGCGGTAAACAATTCGCCACCGGAAACTACGTCTGCACCGATACCGCAATTATTTACAATTCTATACATTTCCTTGCAAGAAAAAGCTTTTGAGGCATAACAAATTAAGCCGTCGCCATATTCATCTTTTAGTGTTTTATCAAAGATTTTACACATATTTTCTACGTATGTTTGGTCCATAACGTATAATGGCGTACCGTACGTTTTTGTTAAGTTGACACAGTCAACACCGCCAATTTCTAAATGGTTTTTATTATTAATCTTTAATGTTTCTCTTGCGTTCATACTCTAACCCGTTTAATTTCAATTATTATGAACATATTTTAACAAACAATACGAATTTAGTCAATACATAATGGTTAATAATTGATTAAATAGTGGTTAATATTTGCTTATAGCTTAAAATAAGTTTGGGCACTAAATAAGTGCCCAATTATTACTAATGTCT
>JBKSMT010000156.1:0-3807 GCA_046881945.1 Clostridia bacterium | reverse complement strand
TAACTTCCCAATTATATTTGTTTGCCACATATTTACCGCTATTGTATGCATCAATCAAGTGATTACTATCTTGTTCGTGTATATCTTGTTTGGTACCCGCTTTCAACCCCTCACGTTCGTGTGCCAACCTCATACTTACTTCTGGCGGAACGTCAAGAAAAATAACAATGTCCGCACGCGGTAGTTTTAATTCGTTAAACTCAAAATTATCAAGCCAATCCAAAAATTTATCACGTGTGTCTTTATCTTTAATCTTACCCGCTTGGTGCAACATATTGCTTTGAGTGTATCTATCCAGTATTATAATCCCACCCGCATCATAATGTGATTTTAAATCTTTCATATACGTACACAGCCTATCTACCGCAAATAGGCTACTTGTTTGATACGCGTCCAAATCACTAGCATGTGCACACAACTCACCACCTAAATACATTTTAACTGGTGCGCTTGAATTACTTTCATAATTAGGAAAACTTTGACGTATTACATTATATCCGTCACTTTTTAACCTCTCATACAACTTAACACTTTGTGTTTGCTTACCACTACCATCAGTACCTTCAATAACAATAATATATCCCATAACTTTCTCCTTTCACCCATATTACCACAAACACCAAATTTAATCAAACAAAAAAGAGTTGTATTTCCAACCCTTTTTCTATTTACTTAATACTTCTTCTTTATCTTCTACTAATTGATCTTTATGAAACTGAACTGATAACATCCAATCCCACAAGATATTTGGATTAGACGTCCTCGCTATATGTTCTTTAAAATAATTTTCTATATGAGGATTATTTTCATTTCTATATGCCAAACATTTTTCTTGCCAATCATAAAATAACTTCCAATATTCATCGGTATCTATTGCTTTATCAAGTTTTATATTTACAAATTGCGGAAATATTACTTCATAAGTACTATTTTTTAATGATTTTAAATATTGATACAACTTATTATCTTTTAAATCTTTATTTGAAATATATTTACCATTAGTTGGCTTAAAAATTTTTGTATAAACATCTTTTTTACAAACAATTCCAAAAGTTGTATCAATCACAATGTCGTTAGGCAATAACAAATAACAATGTTTATAGTCAGTATTTTTCTCTCCATGTATTTTATAATACTCAGCATAATTATCTAAATTTGCAGTTACAATTTCAAATTCTTCAAAACACAAACTTAACATTAATATACTTGAATAACAACATCCATTTGAACAATCATTTTGAAGCAATCTCTTTATTGGAATGCCCAAAAAGTTATAATCTGGCAATGTCTTTAAAAACTTGTCATCAAACACTTCTGGCTTTTCACAATCTTCAAAAAGCAATTCCATATGGTCATCATAATTACTTTTATCATAAAACTTTAGTTTGCCTAATTTGCAAGCCTTTTTCATTTGCTTTTCATAGGCACTAGCAAAAACACCTTCCTTGTAATAATAATCATCCATTAATTTTTCCAACTTATCTCTTACACTCATAATAATAAGTATAACTTACACTCTCTTGTTTGTCAATACTCAAAAACATAAATTTAATAAATAACTCATTAACACTTTTATTTTTACAGTCATATAATACCATAGAATACAAGTTAGGAGAAAAATAATGAATTTATATCACGAAAATGATGATTTAGGCAACATCCCAACAACTATAAATATACATAAGGAAGTTTGTTGTAATAATTATTTTAGAAAAGCCATTTGGACGGGTGAACATTTGCAAGTAACAGTCATGTCAATACCTGCTGGTGGCGAAATAGGTCTTGAAAAACACGATAATTTAGACCAGTTTATACGAGTCGAATATGGTGTTGGTTCAGTTTATATGGGCAAAACTAAACAAGATATGCAATTTATTGGAAATGCAAATTCGGATTATGCAATTTTAATACCTGCTGGCACTTGGCATAATATTATAAACGAGCAAAAACAACCTTTAAAAGTATACTCTATTTACGCTCCTCCACAACATCCAATTGGAACTATACATAAAACCAAATTTGACTCGGATTTAGCTGAAGATTAAAAATTTAACATGTTAAAAAACACGAAATTTCGTGTTTTTTTTGATTACATATTATCCAATTTTTCAATAATTGAGTGCTTGTCAATATGTTGACCAATAAATACTAACTTAATCATACGGTCACCGTATTGTTCATCCCAATCTTTACGAAGTAGCGCTTCTTGCTCTAATAGTTGTTTTAATTCTGCCTCTGGCATTGTAGCGTACCAATATCCTGTTTGACTCAAGTTCTTTTGAGGACCTGCTTGCTCAAAAAGGTATGACATTTCAGTTTCATCACTAAAATACACAAGACCTTTAGTTCTAATTATTTGACGACCCCAATCTTCATTTATAAAGTCTAAAAACTTTTTACGGTCAAATGGTTTACGGCGGTAATATACAAATGTACCAATACCATATTCTTCTTCACCATGATTATGGTCGTGCCCACAATGACACTCATGAGCGTGTTCTTCATGTTCTCCATGCTCGTGGTCATGTTCATCTTCATGATGATGTTCATGCTCATCGTGGTCGTGACAATGACATTCTTCGCCATTTTCGTGACAATGACATTCATGATCTCCATCATGGTGGTGACATTCACAATCAGGATCATCACAATGTTCATGGTCGTGATGATGGTGGTGGTGTTCGTGGTGATGTTCGTGCTTATGTTCAATAATTTCATCACGATTACCTACATTTTCCGCCTCTAGTTCACGTATCCAACCAGCACTTGTAGCACTGCGTTCAAAGTCAAACATATTGGTATCAAGAATTTGTGCCAAATCAACCTTTGAAAAATTAGTTTCAATAATTTTCGCTACTGGTTGAAGTTCATTAATCACCGCCTTAACACGTTTAAGTTCTTCAGCACTTACTTCATCAACTTTGTTAAGTAGTACTATATCACAAAATTCAAGTTGTTGAATAATAAGCCCTTCAATATCATCTTCACCGTATTTATTTTCAGTAAGTGTATCGCCACAATTAAATTCTTTAACTAGTCTTAACGCGTCAGTTACACTTACAACTGCGTCAAGTTTGCAAAGAGGTGGAATATTGTTTGCTTTACATTGTTCTTCAATGGCAATAATAGATTGCACAATAGGCACAGGCTCGCAAATACCACTTGCTTCAATCAAAATATGGTCATATTTTTGACTTTTGGCCAAATTTAGTATTTGATTAATTAAATCCTCGTTAAGATTACAACAAATGCAACCATTTTGTAAAGGTACTAAGTCATCACCTACATTTACAACCCCTCCCTTTTGAATAAGGTCTGCGTCAATATTAACCTCGCCAATATCGTTGACAATAACCGCCATCTTATAGCCCTTATCATTGCTTAAAATATTGTTAATAAGTGTAGTTTTACCACTTCCCAAATATCCAGTTACCAAAGTAATAGGCACACATTTATACATAAATTTTTTCTCCTTAAATTATTTTTGACAACAATCCGTTATCTCAAACTCTCACCGCAAATTATACACCAAACCCGCAATTTTTGCAAGTAAAATTGTAATTTTATTAAATATTAATTATTACTTGGTTCCATTTTCCACAAAAGTTTTTTGCATTTAAGATATGGTTCAGTTTTAGGACTACTATCCCAATCAATTTTATTTATCCAACCTGAGTTACATCCAGTTATTGTCCAACATACCTCATCATCTTTCATATCTATTTTTGAATCATAAATTATACCGACATTATCAATAATATCCGTTTCTATCACATCAATAAATTTTAGTGTAAATTTAGAACAAAA
>JBKSMT010000155.1:0-4210 GCA_046881945.1 Clostridia bacterium | reverse complement strand
GAATATGAGTTATTTAAGGAAGCAGGTCAAAATCTACATGATATTGAAAATGTGGACCGCTTTTACAAGGCCCCTGATAAATCAGTAGGTGATAGTCGTATAGTATTTAATCAATTTAATCTTGATAAAATGTTAGATGCGTTTGCACGCATATTATTACGAGTAGAGGATAAGGAAAATCCTGCCCCTGAAAAGAAGATTAATCGTGACCGATGGACTGTGGCTGAAAAGTTGGACTTTTTAAAGGGTGTATTACGTGAAAATAAAGAAATATCTTTTTATAGTTTGTTTGATGACAACTATTCAAAACTTGAAATAATTACTGTATTTCTAGCGGTGTTGGAATTGCTGAAATTTCAGTATGCCGAAGTTATTCAAGTAGACGCTAGTGACGATATGATAATTAAGGCAAAAGATGTTCCAGATATTGAGATGAACGAAGCTGTAAGTTTTGAATAATATACTTAAATCACTATAAAATAGGGTAAATGTTACTAAGGAGATTATATGAAAATTGAAGATATTGCGCGCATTATCGAGGCAGTTGTATTTGTTTCGGGTGATGGCGTAGATAAAGATGAATTTAAGCGTATTTATGATTTATCCGATAAGGAATTAAATAAATGCCTTGATATTTTAAAGCAAAAATACAATGAGGATAGTGGCATAAATATTATTATGTACAAGAATAAAATTCAATTATGCTCAAATCCTACATTGGTGGATAATGTTGCAGAAATTTTAAATCCTATTAGGGAACGTAGTTTAACAAAATCAGCCCTTGAAACTATCGCTATTATTGCTTATAAGCAACCTATTACAAGGACCGAAATCGAGCAAATACGTGGTGTTAATTCGGACTATGCAATGCAACTATTACAAAGCAATAATTTAATCGAAGTAGTAGGTCGTAAGGATACAGTTGGTAAGCCATTACTTTTTGGCACTACGGACAATTTTTTAAAAAGATTTGAACTTGAAAGTATTGATGATTTGCCTAATCATAAGGAGTTACTAGATCGTATTCGTGTTATTCATAGTGAAGGTGACAGTTTGTATCGCGAATTTGATATCCCTGATGAAACTAATGCTGAAAATGGTAATGAGGTAAATCAATCAACTGAAGATACTCAAGATGATTTACCACAAGAACAAAATATTAAGATTGATGAAGAAAATAATAACGATATAAGGTCTATGACACCAGTACAAAAAGCTGAAAGTGACGGAGTTATTAATAACCAAAACATTTTAAGCGAACAAAAAATTAGTTGGCGTGACAAGATGAAGGCTAAAATGAGTGAAAATTCTGATAATTATGGTAATTTGGATCGTGTTTTAGAAAAGAAAAATTAATTCTATAAAAAGGGACTTACGAAATGGGAATATTTGGAAATTTTTTTAAAAAGGTAAAATACGTTTTTACTAAAAATGAACTTGATGATGATTTTTATGATGAGTTAGAACAAACTTTGATTAGTTCGGATATGGGAGTTTTAACTAGTGAGGATATTATTGATGAATTTCGTACTGAAGTTAAAAAGCGTATGATTAAGGACGAACAAAATGCTCAAAAAGTATTGCGCGAAATCCTTATTGATAAGTTGCGATTTGACGAAGTTGAATTTAGTTATCCTATGATTATCACTGTTGTAGGTGTAAATGGCGTTGGTAAAACTACCAGTATTGCTAAGATGGCTAATTATTTTAGTAAGCAAAAGAAAAATGTAATGCTAGTAGCGGGGGATACATTTAGGGCGGCGGCGACCGAACAACTTGATGAGTGGGCTACTAGACTTAAACTTAAAATCGTTAAACAAGGCGAGGGTGCTGATAGCGCCAGCGTAGTGTTTGACGGCATTAGTTCAATGAAGGCAAAAAAGGCTGATGTTTTGATAGTTGATACTGCTGGACGTCTTCATACCAAAGTGAATTTAATGAAAGAACTTGAAAAAATTAATAATGTGGCAAGACGCGAATATCCTGAGGCTAAGCATCTTAACTTTATTGTGTTAGATGCAAGTATTGGTCAAAATTCGTTAGCGCAAGTTGAAGCTTTTAAACAAAGTGTTAATATTGACGGTATTATTCTAACTAAACTTGACGGCACTGCTAAAGGCGGTGTGGCTTATCCTATTGTAAAAGAATTACAAGTTCCTATTGTATTTACAGGATTTGGCGAAACTATTAATGATTTGTCAAAGTTTAATGTTGAGGAATTTGTAGATAAAATCTTAATGTAGATAATTAATACACCTAATGATTGTTATAATTTGATTAGGTGTATTTTTAATATATTATTTAATATATTAGTATTGACAAATTGCAATTTTATGATATAATTTGCTTTAGGAGTAGTAAATTTATGATGACAGATGAACAATTTGCTGAGTTAAATCCAGTGATTATGGATAATATTAAAGCATATGACCCTCAATGGAAAGCATATATAGTGCAAGGTAAGTTTTTAAAAACACACACCTTTATTCTTGATGTGCTAGAATATAAAAGTTTATTAGTATTGATGTATAGATGTGGGCTTATGGATGGCAAATATTGGACACTTCAAAATTTAGCCAATCATTTTGGAATATCTAAGCAACGTGTTCAACAACTTGAAAGTGACGCTTGGAACAAATTACGTAATCCATATCGTATCAAGTTATTAAAGAAATATGATGATAAAACATTTAACAAGGAAAATCATACAGTGTTTTTGGAAGGATTTAAAAGTTTAATCACTCAAGATATTGTAACTCATATGACTAAGGAGTCACTTGCAGATATTGAAGATATCAAAATTAGTGAGTTGGATATCACAGATTGGGGTAATTTGGGCGCGCGTATGAAAGTATTTAAACAACAACTTGCTAATAATGGCATAATAACCTGTAACGATTTAATAGTGTATTTACAAGAACATGGTGATTTAAGTTATTTTGAAATTGATGACTTAATGTATAAAAGATTAATTGAAGGTGTTTGCGATTTAGTTGAGGGATATAAAGCTAAGCAAACCAGCAAACAAGTTATGGATAAATATATTGTAAATCGAACTGAGATGCAAAATCTTGCTGATGAAGAATATTTAAAGTTAGGTCACGACCCTAGGTATAGTATTAAAAATCGTGACGAACGTTTAGCAAATGCCGTAATAAATCCTGAAAATGTATTACTTGAGGATTTAGGACTTAGCTTAAGAGTTTATAGCATATTAAGGTTATTTGGATTTAAAACCTTAAAGGATATAATTGTAAATTATAAAAGTAACAAAAACTCAATAAGATATATACAACATATGGGCCCTAAAAGTGAAAAGGAAATAATTAATCGTTTAAGGGCCTTGGGCATTGAATTAGAGTTGGATATTGATGCTAAACGTAAGATGTTTGCATTAACGATGAATTGATGATTGAAAGTATGGATTTAAGTTTAAGAGCTTATAACTGCTTAAAACGTGCTGGTATTAATACTGTTGACGAATTAATTAATTTTTATATATCAAATCATATGACTTTACAAACAATTCGTATGATGGGTGAAACAACCGAACGTGAAATTTTGGAAAAACTTGCTGATCTAGGTAATTGCAAGGTTGCGCAAATTGCTAAAGCAGGTGTAAACAAATAGATATTAAAATTTTAAATTACATTAGGAGGGAATATATGAATTGGAACGAATTTCAACATAAATGTCCAATAATTGCTAATGCTACACATCTTTTTGATAACAGGAAGGAAGCAATGCGTGTGCAAGGCGAGTTTTTGCGTAATCGTAAATTTATTCTTGACACGTTACTTGAAAGTGAAGCAAAGGTTATTATGTTAAGATACGGGTTAGATGATGGCAAAATATTGACATTACATCAAATTAGCGATATATTAGGCATTACATCAGCAAGAGTTTCGCAACTTGAGTTAAGAGCTATTAAAAAACTAGGTAAAATGAAGCGCGTTAATTTAATGCTTAAATATACTGATGAAACTATTGATAATCAAAGTATTAAAAATGCTACAGATACTAATTATGCAGGTTTAATTAGGCAAGATATTTTTCGCACTATAAGTAGTGATAATCTTAAAGTTTTAAAGGATATATCAATTGATAATTGGGATGTTAAAATAGGTCATAATAAAAGTCAAATGTTAAATATTAAAGCAAGGCTTACTAGCAAGGGAATTAAAACTTGTTCAGATTTAGTTGAATATTT
>JBKSMT010000154.1:0-1747 GCA_046881945.1 Clostridia bacterium | reverse complement strand
AGATATAACTGAGTTATAAATGTATGTTTTATTTCCGTCAATAGATATTATATTTTTAGAATTTTTATAATATTTATTTAATGTGTCATATTTATTAAACTTGCAAACACGTACATTACTCTCACTCAATTCCTTAATAATTTTGCGGTCAGCAAATTTACGCTTACCATATATACATTTAACAGTAATGCCCATGCTTTGCTTTTCTTTTAACAGCGAAATTATGTTATAATTGTTAATGCCCTTTAAAAAGTACTCGTTATCCAAAATTATATAATCCTGTGCCCTTTCAATATCGGCAGAAAGTGTATTGATAAAAGCCTCCTCATTATCAATTACTTGGATATCGCTTTTGGCATAAATTTCGGCTGAATAATGGCGTTTATTAAAATTTAGTATTTCGTTATTTGAGTATGTGTCATTAAGCGAATATTTAGCCAAGTCTTTATATATTTCATCTTGATGAAATTTTGTTTTAATACTATTTTTAATCCAAGGTTTATCGCAAAACCAAATAAAATAAATTACAAACCCTACAATAGAGGTTAAAACAATAATTAAATTCCAAAAAATAATTTTTTTGCAATCATTTTCAAAACAAATTACTGCAACAAGCATTGCAACAATTAACAAAATATGTATAGTTAATGCTAATATAGTCATAAAAAAATAATTCTCCTAATTGCATTTTAGCATATTTAAAAAATAGTTACAACTAAATTAAATACAAATAATTAAAATTATAAAATAATTTAGTTTTATTTAAGAAAATATTTAAATAAAAACTATAACCGCAAATGGTTATAGTTTTTTAATTTAGCTAATAACTTGAAACGCGTGACAACGTATGTTCGCGGTCGTAACGTTCCTTCATCTGACGATACTTATCGGATAGGTCTAATATGTAACGTTGTTTACTTTCCAGCGACAAACTTTCATAATACTTTTTATCTATCAATTCGTTGATTGGATTTATAATAATCTTATCTTCTTCTAGCAGTCTACATACTTTTTGATACAACAAATGGTCTTTATCCGAATATGCTTGTTTTGCATACGATAAATGATGAATACCTCCGTTGTTATAATTTTTCATTCTGCGTTTTGCTTGTTTAGCAAGATTATACAAGACCCCTGCTTTTTTACTTGCTGTCATTTTACCTCCTTTCACAAATGTGATTGTACATTAAATTCGGCATATTTCCAAACAAAAACACGCTTAAAATTAGGCATAAATCCACTAATGCTGTCGAAAAACGTAGAAAGTAAAAAATAACTTAAAAATAGCCTATTAAAGGCTATTATTGTACTAATTCAATTTCATCATTATAATATGCTAGTTGGTTAAACAATATCATAAATAGTTGTTCGATTTTTGGCACACGACTACCTGAATTACAAAAACATATATTACACCCACGTTTAGGAAAAGTATATAAATTCTCATTAGTATTTCGCAAAAACTTAATTATAAATTGTTCCTTATCGCGCACTATTTGTAATCTATGAGCCTCGTCCTCGTGACAATCCTCACTAATAAATGTAAAAGTATTACCCTCTACTGATTTTTTAATATTATACTTATGATTATCTGCCTTGATTATAGCATTAAATAATTGATTGAATACTTCAAACAAAAACGTGTCATCTTTGTCTATGTAAAATTCTTTAACTCTTTTATAATCATTAGGCAACCAGTATAAATCACCATTATCACCTACCAGCATAATAAAACTATTATCAAATT
>JBKSMT010000153.1:0-3512 GCA_046881945.1 Clostridia bacterium | reverse complement strand
GTCACTAGTTTTTACATAAGTAACAACATGTTCATAATATGAATCTATATCAACTGTTTTAGGTTCATCTACAACACTATACAAACCATTGCTATAACTATAATAAGTTTTACCAGCAATAACAGCAGTATCCGAAGTTTTAATATAATTAGTAAATCTTATTATATCATTATCCACAATTATACCAATTTCTTGATCGGCATGATTATATTCAAATGCACTTATGCTAAAACGGTTATTAGTTAAAATATCATTATATATTACAGATGAACTATTATAATCGATTTTAAATCCAATAGTAGCATTCTTATCTTTGATTAATGCATCTCCAGCGCCTTCGTATGCAAAATTTAATTCAGAATGACCTTCAATAATTTGATATACATCAGTATAACCCAATTCTTCAAAATATGTTCCAGCAAAGTTTAATGTTATATTCGAATCAAATTCATAGTACGCTTTAATATTGATAGGTTTGTTATTATAAAATTTTTGATAACTTATTATAAACTTACGTTGTACATCTGTTTGATACTCATTTGCACTGATTATAAACTTAACCTCACCAATAGATGCACCACCAAATCGCACAGAAGCATTAATAGTTATATTAGTTCCATCGTTTTGTACACTAGTTACTTGGTAATCATCAACTAAAATGTAATAATTATCCAAATTATCGGCAGTAATACTATCATTTACTTTAGTTAACGTATTACCACTAATAGTATATGCTTGCAATCCTCTATCATTAAAAGCAGTGGCCGATGCAAATATATCGCTAATTTTAATACAATCCACCTTTTCATAATACTTAGTTTGAGTTGCCCATGCTTCAATTTCGTCTAGTTCTGGAGTTGCCATTTCATATGAATTATTTTTGATATAATATTGCTTTTGAGCATTGTAGTTAGTTGACAGAACATAAGTATTAGATTGTTTAGTTATTCTTCTACCCGATAGCAACGACAAATCGTAATTAATACTACAAGTACCAATAGCAGAGCCATCAGCTTTTTGAATAGTGGCATCACAGGTTCCTACTTTGCCTGTTAATAGTTCAGAAATATATTCTTCGGCTGTTTGCAATCTACTTTCTTCTTTCAAATATCTAGTACGTACCAATACTGGATATAATTTAACATTATCATAATCGGCAACTAAATAATTTCCGCCATCAGCGCCCACTAATCGATTAACAAATACATTGCCGTCCATATAGCCAACTAGTCTATAGTTGTTTATTGCAATATAATCAATTGTCTTAAATAAATGTGCCTGACTTTCATCTACAAACAATACCACTTGATTATAATTCAATTCCTGTTCGACCCAAGTCAAGTCTTCGATATTATATCCAGCATCTTCTTTAAGTTCAATCGAGTTAGTATTAATTATCAAAGGCAAATCCAAATTCGTTCCAATAGTTGCAATATTTGTAATAGCTTCATTAATTTTAACATCTAGAGGTATATCAGTAGATACACAACTGCCATCTGAATTGATTACGATTGCGTATAACTTAATTTCTTTGTCATCTTCAGCCCATTCACCATTGATTGGTTTAATGGTAAGTAAAGTATCCATACCATCATAATGAATATTTGTTAAAAATTCATCATTTATCAAGCCTTTCAAGCCTATTTTATTTCCGCCTAGCATAGCTAAGTAAATACCAGATTTTAAACTCTTAAAACTGTAAATACCTTCTTCGCTATCTATAACCTCACCCAATACTAAACAGCCTTCAGACATTAACGCCAATTCGTATTCATCACTACTTTCTTCTTGGTCGGCACCAGTGTTAATTATAGTTTCAAACTCAACAACTTGCAAAGTCTCACTACCTATTGTTGTTAATATTGTATTCAAGTTTAAAGTTTTACCTGCAACTTGAGTATCAACATTTAGTGTAAAATACAATTTTGTATAAATGCTCGAATCGTTATCATCAATATTTGATAATTCCATAATATATTTGTCAGTATCCAATTTCAATGCAACATCAAATTCCGAAACATCCCCAATTAATGCTTGCAAATTGGATACATTTGCCTTAAATTTACCCAAAGCATTCTTACTAAAGATTATAGTCACATCTTGATTTCCATACGTAACATTCGAACCTTCAGTAGTAAATGTTTTAAATTTCCATGTTAAATTATTAATAAAATCGCTATCTTTTAAGAATTTTAATTCATTATATCTTGTTGTAATATTAGGTGTTCTATCTTTTGCCAACACTAATCCCAAATCCGTCACATTAAGCATTGTAGGATTATTAGCAACCAAATTATTATCTTGCAATAAATTCAATGTAACAAATTCACCATCACCCTCAAACCTAACCTCTTCAGCATCAGTTCCTGTAACTTTAATAACTACACTTTTAGTTAAAACGTCCTCCGATTTCAATCTATCAACAAAAGACATTGCTTCAGATAGTATAGAATCTTGAATTTTATATGTTGGATAAGTTAATAGTTTAAATGAATAATCTCCTGATTGAGCCGAATTAAATACAAAACAATTATTTTCTTCATCAAATTTCAAAAAATCACAATTATCCTCAACCAATTCACCTTGGTCGGTATAACGATGCATTATAACTTCTTCTTCATCATGCGTCAACAATCTTGGTTGGTCACCATCTTGCATATAATACACTTCCACAATCTTAGAATCTTCCGAACTAAATGGTTTAAGTGATTTTAATGGAGCCGCAATTATTTCAAGCGGATAATCTTCATTTTCATTAGCCATCAATACTTGCGCTTTAGTTCCCCCGCCTTGACCTTCTTCGTAATAAAACAATCCATTAATAATATTATTATTTAAAGTTGAAGGAGCTTGATCCTTAAACGAAATACTTGTAATCGTTCTATCAATAACCAAATCTATAGTATCTTGAAGAAGTCCCGATTTATCTTTAACAGTAATAGTTAATACACCATCATAATAATCGTCAACGTTAGCATCAGTCACATCGTTCAACTTGAAATATATTGGAGTATTTAAGTAAAAAGTATTTCCGTTATACTCTTTCCACGAACCATCAATAAATTGCATAAATGTGAGTAAATGAGGGTTACTTAATTTTAAAGTACATTCAGTAACATTCACATCTAATGGCTCTGCAGTAATTGTAAAAGTCAATATTTGACCATTTGCCAATGTCGGAGAATCTTTTGACGATGCATCAAAAATCAAGTCCGTACCTTCAATAGCGAACTTAACTGAGGTTGGTTTAATTTCTTTCTTTTTAAAATCCCCTCGTATTGCCATAAATCCTATAATCCCGCCAAACAGAATCACAAAGCCCAGCAATACAAATCCTACAATCTTTAAAATTCTTTTAAACATAAACTCAACCCCTTATAAATTATTTACTTCCAAAACATCTTTTTGTTAGTATAAGTAATTATAATAATATTATAATTTAAACCACCACTAAAGTCAAATTAAATTGTTGCAAAATCCAACATTTATCGCACTTTTTATGCTGTATTTTT
>JBKSMT010000152.1:0-1785 GCA_046881945.1 Clostridia bacterium | reverse complement strand
TTATTAGATTATAAGTTTGGTCATTTATATTTTAAGGCTAGTGGAAATGATTATCCTAACTACACATATTTTTATCGTGTAGATGCTACTAAAAATGCAGTTACTAGCATTGAAGGTAGCTCGGAGCAATTAACCACAAATAAGGATTATACTAATTTATACTTATTGGAAAGTGAAGTTGACGGTTATATTGCGCAATCTAGCGACAAAACTTATTATTTAAGTTACAATGCTGGTAATATTAGTGACCCTATTGTAGCTGTGGATAGTAAAATTGAAATTATGGCTTGTAAAAATTCATATATGTACTACAAAGATGGCAATGATATCAAGCGTATAAGTTATTATGATTTAAAGGCTCAATGTAATGCTGAAACTGAAACTTTACTAACTATTGAAGGTTTGCAAACTTATGCTTACGATATTGATGATAATAATTTGTATGTATATGCAACATCAGGTTCTAATACTTATTTGTATGGTATTAAAATTAGCAATGTAATGGAAGAAGATACTTATGAGGCGAAATTGCTAGGTGTGTATTGTGCCGGTGATGAGCCTACAGAAGATAAAGAATAATATAAAAAAATGATTGAATTATCAATCATTTTTTTTCTTTTTTTCTTCATTTTTCTTTTTAATTTCATCTTTAGGAATTATTTTTGTTTTTGATCGAGCCATATCAACTTTGGTTTTATTTATATATGTTAATGTTTTGCAGTAACGTTCAATTTTGGAAATAAGGTTTTCAAATTCATCATTTGTATCTTCTCGTGAATGTTGATAAACAGTTACAAATAAACTTTCGGCTTTTTTGTTAGTTCGTTGGTCGAGATATTTGTCATTATCAAACGACAAAGTAGCTTTAAAGCCAGTTCCGTTACTTAGTTTATATTCATGACTTAGTGTTGTAATTGAATAGGTTACAGTTAGTTTTTTTAGTAAATAATCAGGGTCTATATTTAAAAAACCATCCCACATGTTTTTAAAACTGTTTCTTAAGAAATCTGTGTGTGTGAAAATGCTATCTCTAGGTTGAATTTGTATTTCATTATGCTTGTTTGAATAAGGTTGAAAACCTTCAGTGTAAAAGCGTTCCATAGTCATTGTTAAAGTATGTTTACCATTAACAACTGTTTTAAATAAAGCAATACCACTTTTATATAAATCTAAATTGTCAGTATCGTAATAAATATATTGTTTGTTAATCATGCCATCATCACGAAGTTGATATCTTCCAAAAAATAATATCAAATCCAAAACTTCTTTTCGACTGTTTTTATCTAACATTTCGTAACGACGTTTTTGTCTAACTATATCGTATCTCATAAACCCCTTTTTATCTCCTTAATTATCTCTTCTGCGTGACAATAATATTGCTAAAACAAATCTTATAAATGATAAAATTGAAATTACTAAACTTGCAACGTAAGTTAATGCGGCTGAATTAAGTACAGCTTTTACTCCTTCGCCTTCTTCTTGAGTAAGTTCTCCAGTTTCTACCAGCATTTTATATGCTCGTTTTGATGCGTCTTTTTCAATAGGTAAAGTAATCAAACTAAATAATACCGATAAACCGAATATAGCAATACCTATTATAATAAGAACTTGGCCAGTGTAAAAATAACTAGTAAATTCTAATAACAACCCGATCAAAACTAACGGCCACATTAAAAAGCTACCAATATTAATAACAGGGATTAAAAAACTTCTTAGTTTTATTAACGGATATCCTTGTTTATGTTGAAGAACATGCCCAATTTCGTGGCAAGCAATACCACTTTT
>JBKSMT010000151.1:0-5011 GCA_046881945.1 Clostridia bacterium | reverse complement strand
TCTTCATAACTCCATCCTAAGTAATTATTATATATTATATAAAATTTAAAAAAGGCAAGTCAAATACTTTTTGCCTTTTTTAATATATTTTTTATATTTTTAATATAAATAATGTCAAATTTTATTATTTTTTGATGTATTATTTATAAATTTACGCCCTATAATCACACTTTATACGTGCATTACCATTACTATCGTACTCGTATTCAACATTAATAGAGCCTGTTGTAACTAAACTAGTTGAATTATCTCTATCACTTTTTTGCAATGCTCTAAGTGCTGAAAAAGCACGATTTATTTTGATATTTAAATCATTATTAGGCTCAATTATATTTATTTGCACTCCATAATTTGTTGTTATATGAAGTTTATCTACACGTCCATCAAGTTCGTCTACTTGACTAAACTTGATGTTACTTATAATTTCACAAATATCTTCACGATTTAAATATTTTTCAACATAAGTACTGGTTTCACTATCTAATATTTCAATAGTTGCATTTGTATATATTGCCTTATATAAATTACCACAAACTTGTGAATAATTACCTCTTATAAAAGTGCCTGGTTTAACATCTTGACTTACACTAAATGCATTATCAACTTTAACTAAATCTTGAACTAAACTTATGTTTGATGTAGTATCCAAAATTTTACAATCTTCATCTAGAATATAAAATATTTCATCTTGAACAAAATAATATAGTGGCATACGATTTGAAAGTAATATTTTAACACTTGTTATACTATCAATATTAACTTTAACCCTAGCATAAGGATATGAACTTTCGATATTATTCTTAACAACATCACGCTTAATATCAAAAATACTAGTTTTATAATTTAATTTGCCAGCTGATATTATATCGCTATTATCTACCGAATAATAAAAATCATCACCCTTAACGACCTTAATATCCCTAACCCTAAAAACAGCGCCAAACAATATAGCAACAACTATTAATATTGTTACCAATACACATGATGAAACTATAACCGCACGTTTTGTCATATACGCTTAATATCTGCACCTAAACTTGTTAATATATTTTCAAAATGTTCGTACCCTCGGTCTATATGATATACATTGTTGATTGTAGTATAACCTTTTGCCTTAAGTCCCGCAAGCACAAGCCCTGCCCCTGCGCGTAAATCACTAGCATCAACTGGCGCACCGTTAAGTTCATCCACTCCTTTGACAACCGCAACCCTATCACGCAAAATTATATTTGCACCCATCTTGATAAGTTCCTTAGCATGTTTGTAGCGATTTTCAAATACGTTTTCACATATAATGCTTACTCCATTACTAACGGCTTGTAAACTCATCATTTGTGCTTGCATATCGGTAGGAAAACCTGGATAAACTTGTGTATCAATTAAATCAACTGATGGTAATCTCCCCTTTGAAGTTATATGTATTATATCATTTTTTGTATCTATTTGGCAACCAACTGACGAAAGTTTTGCAATTAAACTTTGATTATTTTTAAAATCCGCATTTTTTAATATAACATTTCCGCCACACATTGCAGTTGCAATCATCATAGTTCCCTCAACAATTCGGTCACTTATAGGCATATATTGTGTAGCATGCAATTTACTTACACCATTAATTGTAATTTCGGCTGTGCCAGCGCCACTAATATCAGCACCCATAGTATTTAAAAAGTTTTGCAAATCAACTATCTCAGGCTCTTTAGCCACATTGATTAGTTTTGTAGTTCCTTTCAAACATACCGCACTCATCATAAGATTTTCAGTAGCTCCTACGCTAGGGAAATCCAACTGCACTACTCCACTTTTCATATCCTTAGCATCACAATAAATAAGGCTGTGATGATTGGTGATTTTTACACCAAGCTTTTGCAATCCTCCAAGATGCAAATCAATCGGCCTGTTGCCTATATCACACCCGCCAGGATATGATATAACCGCTTTCTTAAATCTTGCAAGCAATGGTCCTAGCAAAAATATTGATGACCTTAATGTTTTGCACAACTCTTGATTAAGTGTAAACGAACTTATATTTTGGGCATCAATATAGCAATCCTTATCAATATAATCTACCTTAACACCTAAATTACGTAAAATAGCAAACATATTATTAACATCTAATATGTTTGGTACTCTTTTAATCACTAATGGTTTATCGCACAAAATACTACCAGCCAGTATTGGTAGCACTGCATTTTTACTGGTTTGGATAGTAACCTCCCCCTGTAACTCGTTACCACCCACTATTATAAATTTATCGTTATATGTATTCATATTCCACTATATGAAACATTTAAATTTTACGTTAAAAATTGCACACTTTTTAAATATACGTTTATTTATAATTATTAAATTTTAGTTTTTCTGCTTTGCCTATCCACATTGAGCACCACCCCAATCGCACTCATGAAAACCAATAGCGAAGTTGAGCCCGCAGAGATGAACGGAAGTGGCAAGCCTGTTGGAGGGATTGAACCTCTTAACATCAGTTATTGTATTATAAAATTGCAACTCATTTCCTTAATGATTTTTTCACAATAATCATCAACATTATTCAAATAAATTATAGCATCAACCTTTTCCCCATTGTCTTGTGTTGATTCTCCTTTTGATAAGCCAACTAAATTTTGCAAAATATATTTTACGCTTTCTTCTGATATTTTAATGATTGTTTGCAATCCATAAACTCTAACAATTAAGGTATCTTTTATATCAAAACATAAATTTTGCATACAGTCATCAAAAGCATTCCAATTTTCACCAAACCATTCTGGAAATCGAAATGCGACTTTGAAAACATTAAATATATCATTTTCGTTTTTGCAATTAGATAAATCTACCTCAATAATTTCTTTTGAACCATTTTCAAATGAATTATTATATAAAATTAAATTTTTCATACTTTTCTCCTATGTTTATATAGTAGCATAAAAAAACAAAAATGTATACACTTTGCATGGAAATTGTATACACTTTAATGAAAAAATATTAAATTATACTTTTCCTACTCTGCCTGTCGACATTCAAAACAACACCTATCGCCGACATGAAAACTAATAGCGAAGTTGACCCTGCAGAGATAAACGGAAGTGGCAAGCCTGTTGGAGGGATTGAGCCTCTTAACATCAGTTATTATATTATAAAAATTTTATAATTTTATTCTAATATTAAATTTTTTTCACTGTTATACTTTAAAAACTTTAAAAGTTTATCACAATTTAAGTCTTTCTCAAATTTTTCTATTTCTCTATCATAATACCTTTTATTCCAGTATCTAGATTTTTCACCAAGATTAAACTCCTTAATACTTTCCTTTAAACTATCTTCATATGCAAACAACATTTCAAAATCTCTATGAAAACATGATTTCATAATGTCATGATTGTTATAAATTTTATCACCTGATATTCTTTCTATTTCTTCAAACGGAATCATTTTTTTATATAAATCATAATCAATAATTAAATCCCAGTTGTAATCAATAACCCATCTGTTATCAATTAAAACTATTGAATGACATGCTGAAAATTGATACCAACTCAAACCATTTACAACTTCCACATTAATTCCTTTTTGAGTTAACACATATGCCGTTATATATGAATTATTATGACAACACCCTATGGCAATAGATGTTGGATACTTATTTGAGTGGAAAATATTCCTTGATAAATAAAACTCGCCATTATACCTTTTTGTTTGTATTTTAAATGGAGACTTGAAAGAACCTTTTCCTTTAAAACTCTCAATTCCAGAACTATCCGAACTAATGTCTTTTCCATAAAAAAGTTTAGCATAAATCTCATATTGTATATTTTGTATATTTTCAATATCTTCCTTACTGCAACCGACAAGTATATTAGGTAATGGTAATTTTTCAAATTGCTCTAAACTTTTCAACTTCCATGCATCTTCGCTTTTCATTAGTAATCTCCTATTTTGTTAAATATATTATCACAAACCTATATATTTTGCAATACAATATTCTAAATTTTTTGTTTCCTACTCTGCCTATCAACATTTAAAACAACCCCTATCGCACTCATAAAAACTAACAAAGAAGTTGAGCCTGCTGAGATGAACGGAAGCGGAAGTCCTGTTGGTGGAATTGAGCCGGAGACGACACATACGTTAAGTACGGTTTGAATGCCCAGCACACAAGCAATGCCTATGCAAAGGAATTTGGAATAGTTGTCTTGCGCCTTAATGCCTACTTTGATAATAGTGATTATTAATGTTAAATACACAAGCAATATTGCCACACCACCAATAAGGCCAAGTTCTTCACAAATTATGGAAAATATAAAATCACTTTCGGCAAAGGGCAAAAATAGTTGCGCTTGCCTGCTATTTCCTAGTCCCACACCAAACAATCCACCACTCGAAATTGCATAAAGGGATTGAATTAGTTGATATCCCTCCTCTAGTGGATTTTGCCAAGGGTCAATAAATGCAACTATACGTTTGATACGATAGGGCTCTAACATAACTAATCCTACACCTAGCAAAATTATAGGTATTGCTCCTATTGCAAAAGTTTTAATATTAAGTCCGCCTATAAACAGCATTACCACAAGCGTTAGTCCTACACAAATGGTAATTGACATGTTAGGCTCTAACATAATCAATACGCAATAAACTACACCCGCCCCTAAAACAGTAAATAGTTTGCTAGGTTTATTGATATCCTTACCCTTAGTAAGTGCTACACTTAAAAAAATTACTAGACAAAATTTAGCAATCTCGCTGGGTTGGATTGTGAAAAACCCGAGATTAATCCATCTTGTTGCTCCATAACTAGTTTTAGCAAGTCCAGGTATAAACAAAAGTCCAAGCAACACCACACCTATTAAATATGCCACTACATAAAATTTTTTGTAAATCTTATGGTTAATGAGTGATGTACCTATCATTGCACCTAAGCCGAGTATCGCACCAATCAACTGCTTGGACATATAAAAATATTGATTACCTTTTAGCCCTGCTGAATATTTGCTAGCACTATACACCATCA
>JBKSMT010000150.1:0-3999 GCA_046881945.1 Clostridia bacterium | reverse complement strand
CTATAGGCATAATCTCAGTATCACGAGTGCGCATTGCAATATTTTCTTCTTGCGCATGGTTAATATGAAGTGCATTAATATCAGTACTATGCTCCCACGTTCCAAAGCCTAATAAATCAAGACATTTTGAACGCATACTTTGAGAAAATTTACCATCCTTATCATACAATATTCCCGATTTCAACAATTCAAGTAACATTGTACGCCTTGAAGCAACACTTTCGCCTAAAGCGGTAGATGTATCAAATATTACATCATCACTACGAATTGAATTTTTATCCCAGTAATGCATTTCTACTTCGCCCATTTCTCCCGCAATTTTAATAAGTCGTGGCATCATAGCAAACTGACGATACAATCTTAAAATGTGTTTAGCTAAAGCTTTTAACGCCTGCTTAGCACTATCAATCGCACTAATCACTCGATTATCATCTTGTTCGATAAGCAACTGCAGTGCAGTACCTGAAAGGTTTGTGTAATTTTCGCTATCGTCCATAAGGTCACTTACACCTGCAAGATTTTTAAATTCGTCCATCAAACGTTCTTCCTCTGCCTTAAAATCAGCATGGATATCAGGCGTGGTCATAATTGTAGGCGCTTGTCCACCTTGACGATATACTAGAACTTTTCCTGGTGATAATCCGTCTTGCTCAAGTGAGTCGGTATCCACACTACCATCTTCAACAGTTAAAACGCCCATTGATATACGATTAAAATATTCGTGCTTACGATTACGTATTGCATTGTATGCACGTTGAATAGGTACTAAACGTTCGATAATACTTACACCATAAAAACATCCTGGCATATAAGCCGATGTTTGCTTGATAAATGGTAAAACACGTTCATTGTTGTCTCCATTTAGATATGGCAAATCGCCATCAAACAACACCTTTTTACCAGCAACTATTGTAAGTCGTCCATTAGGATATTCGCGGTTAGGTTTAATGTATCTTTCCAGCAAAACGCAATGATTTTTTAATGACATATTTGTGACCTTATTAATATGCGCATCATATCCTAAACCACCCATACTTCCAAAGCCACTATCAAGACTAAACGAGTGCACCATTTCCGGCTCAACATCAATACCATACATATTTTTAATAGTATCAACACTTACCGCTTTTGCATGGATTATGCTACCAACATCCGCCATGTTTTCGCACGATAAATTATCAGGTAAAATTTCAAAAGGTGAACACACGCTAATTTCAACATCACCCTCACGTATCGATTTGGTATCATCAGTAGCTACAATCATACCGGCTTCACTATTCCAAGTGATTTTATAAAAAGCAGTACCACAAATTTCGCACCAGGTACTAGCATATTTTGATAATGCTGGTAAATCCAGTTTGTTTGACACTGCTTTAAATATTTCCTTCGATAATTTTGCACTTTGGATATCAGCCAAATCCATTGACGCTGGCAACACATCAATATTAGGGTTTAAACGAGTTATTTTTGAAATACGTGTTTCAATCATAGGCGCAATATGATTAAAAACCTCCTTTTCTTGCCAAAAATATTGCTTATCGTAATCATTTAGATTATTGTTGCTAGCAATATAACTATATTGATTACCAACATAAAAGTTGATATTTAGTTGCCATTGAGCCTCTAGGCTTCGCCTTGCATCACGTCGTGCCAAATAATCGTTATACACCATATCCGCAAGTGCTTGTTCAGTTAATTTACGTTTCATCTTTACTCCTTTTTTTGTATATAGGTGTAGGGCTTTTAGGTGTTAATACCCCACCTATCATTGAATACAATTCTTTAATACAACTTTCACATAAATAAAAGTTGCCATCAAATACAAATTTCTTATTAACTATCGTATAAGCGGATTGATTGTCACACCCACTTACACTACACTTTATTTTTACTTTCGTTTGCTCGATATTCATCATTTACTCCTTTTTTTAACATCTTAAGCAGTCTTTGTTTTTCTTTTTCCAAATCAGCATCACTCCAATCATCAAAGTTAGTAACTTGTGTGTCAGTTTTATTAAACAACATCTTCAATATATCAGTATTAGGCGGAACCAGTTTTCGACTTATTTTTTGCTTAGTTAAATGTTTGTTACCTTGCTCATCCAACACATATTCATTAACCTCTTCCTTTAAGCAAAAGCCTTTTACAAGTTTTTTAATAGCCTTAAAAGTTTCTTCATCTAATTCATCAAGGTTCATCTATTCCTCAATCGTCTAATTAATCTGTTCTTTTGCCTTTGAATTAATGTCATATCCTCTTTAGGTTGACTATTTTGAGGTCGCGTCATAATATAGTAACGCAATTCATCTAAAGCATGATCGTCTGTTTTGACTGGTAAATCATTGTTACCCCAATGATAAGTTTTAAGTTCTCTAATAAGATTATTACACGTTTTAAATATATACAACTTAGTGTCGCCATTAGCGTCTTTTAAATAAGATTTAACACGCTGTATACCAGAAAACATATCCTTGTTAACACGAGGGTCAACCGATATGCCAAAATCATAAAATAATTGAGTTACACTTTTAGCACTAGCAAGCGTTGTTTGATTTGCCGCACTATCAATGATTGCTTCCAACATTCCATTAAACCCCCTATGCCAATTTAATTGATTTGATATACGTTTAATTTGTTCACTATGATAACTGATGTCCTTTTCAGCTTCAAAATGCTCCGCCACCACATAGATATTTCCATCATAATCGACTGCATACCAATGTGCGCTTAATGGATTTTTAAGTCCAGGGTCAATGCTAATTTTGTCCTGCCAATCAAGCGGAATATCAAAAGGTTCTATCACGTGCACACTTTCATTAAATTCAGTATATACACGCCCTCCAAAATCCTGAAATTCGCCAAATTGTCGACTGCGCAACTCTTCCTCGGACATGCTTGCACGCATGCTGGCTTTTGCCTCCTCGCTAATATAAGGATTGTCGTCCCAACTCATAAATATATGCCAAATATTCTTATCATTATATTTGTTTAGATATATTTCATCATATACATATGTCAATCCTTTTAACGGAGTCATAGTGGCAAACATATCGCCATTAGTATCAAGCACTCGCATTTTGCACTCGATATAAATGTCTTGCGGAGGTTCCTCGTCAAACCAAACATAATCAAGGCTAGTTCCTTGAAACTTTTCGCGTCCTTGGTCGCAACTTTTAAATCCTATTTTAGATGTAGTTCCAAATATATTTTTGATTAATATATAGTCAATTACACCTCCAGCGGGATTATCCTTTCGTCCACTTAGCATATTAACATCAACAATCCAGTCAGGATTTATATAATTTAGTATTTTGGCTTGAGCAACATCCCTTTGTACTTGACTAGATAATGATACAACCCAACCACTAGTTGCCTTACCTATCTTTTTGAAAGGATGATTGCCACGAGCATAATACACGACCTCTACCGCACCACATTCAGTTTTGCCACTTCGGTTACCTCCAAACACCCATCTATTTTTGGCTTTGCATTTATGAAACTCAAGCTGTTTGTAATGAATTTTGTCTCCTGTATTATAAAATGTAAGTTTGTTTTTTTCACGTCGTAACTTTTGTTCATGAGTTATTGCCAATATCATATCAATAACTTTCATACGCCACTAGTTTACTACAAGAAAAGTGAAAAAGTAACACCTTGTGCCAAAAATTTTTATTTTAGATGTGATATAATGCTTATATGAAGATGTTTTTTGCATTATTTAATTGTTTAATTTGCTTATTTCAACCCATCAATCAAGTATCCGCAAACGATAATTGTGCCTATGCTCAAATTTTGCACGCAGGTTGCTATTTATACAAATCCCCAGTAGATAACACCAATTACTCAAATGTATATTTTATGCTTGAAAATTCGTATTTTGTAGAACTACTTAGTGATTATAACGACGAATTTTACAAGGCAAAATATATGGATATTGTAGGTTATGTAAAAAAGTCGCAAGTTCAATGCGTTCAAGGCACTCCTAAAACGCCATATTT
>JBKSMT010000149.1:0-2959 GCA_046881945.1 Clostridia bacterium | reverse complement strand
GTGAGCATAGATTAAGTAACTTTATGCCTTGGCAAAGTACTTATGCCGAACTATATTTTCCAAAAGTACTATGGCCAGATTTTGGCAAAAATGATTTAATTGAAGCTATTAAGGAATATTCTTCTAGAGATAGAAGATTTGGTGCAATTAAGGAGTAATTTATGAAAAAAAGAGCAATTTCCAGCATTTTTATTATGCTTGCAATAATATTGGCAGTTGTATCTAAATTTTTGGTAAGCGAAATATTTGATATTTTTGTAGCAGTTATAGGCATAGTGGGCGCACTTGAAATGTGCAATATGATGTCAAAGCGTGATGTTAAAGTAAGCAGATTTTTGGCAAGTATGTTTATAATAGTGCTGTATTTGGCTGTTATTATCGCAATTAATACCGGTGCATTATTATATATGGCATTGTTATACATGTTAATAGCATTTGCTATATATACAGTAATTATATTTGTATACGAAGTTATAGTAAATAAGGAAGATAGATTGGAACAAGCAATTAATACTACACTAAATTCATTAAAAGTTTTGATTTATCCTAGTGTATTGCTTTCAATGTTCTTTATAATAAATCATATTGAGGCGTTTATAAACATTGATGTTAAAGTGCCATATTTATCATTTATTTTAATTGTATTTATTTGGGGTATAGCACTACTTAGCGATACATTTGCTTATCTTGTAGGCTCAACATTGCGTGGACCAAAACTTTGCCCTAAAATTAGCCCTAATAAAAGTTGGAGTGGGGCAATTGGCGGAGTGCTTGGTGGTGTATTAATGGGTTTAATTACTTATTTGTTAATCAAAAATATTGATTGCATGAATATTATACTTGAGAGCACTAAGCTTAACCTTGCTTGGTTTATGATTTTAGGTGGGTTAGGTTCAGCGGTTAGTCAAGTAGGTGATATATTTGAAAGTTATCTAAAACGTAAAGCAGGTGTTAAGGATTCGGGTAACTTTATGCCTGGTCATGGTGGCATGCTTGACCGAGTTGATGCTTTAATGTTTTGTTTGATATTCGTTGGCGGAATATTAATGTTTTTGATTTAAACTATGCGAAGTAAATGCTAGTGCATTTTGTGATTGTCACACAATCAGTTCATTAACACTCACATTTCGCAAGTCTTGAATTACGTTAGATTACACTAAATGCTAATACATTGTCGCTTGTGTAATCTTCCTAAACTATAAAATAATAAAAAGTGGACAAAGCGCGCGTTATCGCGCAGAATGCTATTGCATTTGAAAGGCAGATAACCTTAGCTTTGTCCTTATTGTTATAAATATCAAAAATTATTCATATAATAGGACAAGATTGTTGTATGAAATTTATAAAGGAGTAAACGTGAATTATTTATTATCAATAGGCTCGGCAATATCGTTTATTTGGTACATACTAGTAGCAATATTAGCGCTATTAGTAATGGTGATGATACACGAATTTGGGCATTATATAGCGGGTAAAATGTTAGGCTTTAAAATTAATGAGTTTTCAGTAGGTTTTGGTCCTAAGATTTTTCAAAAAAAGAAAAAGAACGGCGAATTATTTAGTCTTCGTACAATTCCATTAGGCGGTTATTGTGCATTTGATGGTGAAGATGAAAATAGTAATAGTCCAACCGCATTTAATAACCAAAAACCTTGGAAGCGCCTAATCGTATTATTTATGGGGGCATTTTTCAACTTTCTATCAGCGATTATATTTTCATATATTTTGTTAGTTAGTTGCGGTTATGAACACGTACAAGTAAAATCAATGCAAAACAATTCTTTTCAATATCAAGTGGAAAATCACCTAGAAGTAGGCGACCGTATTTATGGTATTAATGGTAACGAATTTGATTTTGTAGATGACCAATATTTTAATAGTTTGCTAGGCGATTACGTTCGTAACGACCTTGATTTTCAGGAAGATATGTGGACTAGTGATGGGGTAGATTACAGTACTATACCACTAAATATTGAGCGTGATGGTAAAAAGATGGTGGTAAATGGCGTACTTCAAAAGCAAATTGTGGACGACGAAGAAGTATGGAGTTTTGTGTCAGCCGACACCAAGGATTTTCAACTGCAAACATATCGTCATGGATTTATTGAATCAATAGGCGAAAGTTTTACATTTAGTTTCCGTTGGGCTCATAAAATACTAATTATATTAGGTGATTTATTCACAGGTCAATTATCAATAAAGTCATTAGGTGGTCCTGTAACCACAATTAAGGTTATGGCTGAAACTACTCAACAAAGTTATAGTTATTTGCTTGTATTATTACCAGTAATTGCTGTTAACTTGGCGGTGTTTAACTTATTACCTATACCATCACTTGACGGTGCGCGTATGGTGTTCGTGTTTATCGAATGGATTAGGCGTAAACCTATCAATCGTGATGTTGAGGCATATATTCATGGCTTTGGATTACTACTATTACTAGGCTTTGTAGTAATAGTAGATATTCTGCAGTTTGTTTTATAGGTTATAGTAAAAGAAAAGCAAAGTGTAAAAATGCACTTTGTTTTTTTGTTTAATTATTGACATAACAATAAAAATGTGATATATATAAATTTATAAAAGAGAGGAATAGTTATGAGAGATGCAAACGAAATGGTATTGTGTGAGGCAAGTGAAAAAGGAAAGGTTGTTGTAAATAAATGCTTAAATAGAGGGTATCATATAAATACATTAAAGTTGGAAAAGTTATTGATTATTATACATGGATTGATGTTAGTTCATCATAACAAACCCTTTTTTAAAAATAGCATAATTCCAACTAAAAATGGTTTAAGAATTCCAGAAGTAGATAATGATTTTATAATAAATGCGATAAGTTTTGATAAAAAGTTTGATGAACAAATTGCATTTCTTGATAGAGAATGGGAAATTACGGAATATGTAATTAAAAAATATGGAAAAATGAATACCTTTGAGTTAGATGCTGAATTTGGTTTAA
>JBKSMT010000148.1:0-2719 GCA_046881945.1 Clostridia bacterium | reverse complement strand
TAAGTGATACGTTACTATATAGTGGGGAGGAAGTTGTATTAGTTACATCTGATTAAAATTAATAAATAATATATAAAGGAGATATTTATGCATTTTGAACAATTAATACAAGATTTTTCATTTAAGGGGATTAAAAACTATAAAAATATTAACATTAAGCAATTAACTAATTCAAGTGTTAAAGATACTAAAGATGCATTGTATTTTTGCTTAAAAGGAAGCAAAGTTGATGGACATAATTACGCTAAGGAGGCGGTTAATAATGGTGCAATATGTTTGGTTGTTGAACACTTTTTGGATTTGCCTGTAACTCAAATATTAGTGGATAATGCAAGGCGTGCAATGTCAACCCTTAGTGCTAAATTTTATGATTTTGATAAGTCAAAAATTAAGTTTATAGGAGTCACTGGTACTAATGGTAAAACCACAACTGCATTTACTACTCGTCATATACTTAAAAACTTAGGCAAAAAGGTAGGAATGATAGGTACCGAGGGCGTGTATATCGGTGACATTAAAATACCCGGAACGCTTACAACCCCTGACCCTATACAGTTACACAAAATAATTAACGATATGGATCACAATGATATTGAATATGTAGTAATGGAAGTATCAGCACACGCCTTGGCACTTAATAAGGTGGACAGCATATTGTACGACGTTGTAGGATTAACTAATATTACTCAGGACCACCTTGATTATTTTAATACTATGGAAAATTATGCAAGGGCAAAATCTCAATTATTTACATACAAACACGCGCAAAAGGCAATAATAAACATTGATGATAAATATACGCGCGCTATTGCCAGAAAAAGCGAAATTAGGCCTATAACATTATCATTAAATCGTCAAGCAGATATAATGGTTGATGAAACAAATTTTAAGGCTGATAAAACTCAGGCGGTAATTTCAGTAGATAACAATCAATATATGCTTAATAGTTCACTGGTTGGTGAATATAACCTTGCTAACACTCTAATGGCAGTAGGTTTTTGTACGTGTTTAGGATTTGAGGTTAACGATATTCTTCAGGCTTTAAATGCTAGTCAGATAGTAGTCCCAGGACGCCTTAATTTAATCCAAACACCTAATAGCAAAGTAGTTATCGATTATGCTCATACACCAGATGGAATTGAAAAAGTATTAGGAACGCTTAAAGATATTTGTGTAGGAAAACTTATTGTTGTATTTGGCTGTGGTGGCAATCGTGATAGGAGCAAACGTGCTGAAATGGGAGAGATTGCAACAAATCTTGCAAATTATACAATAGTTACCAGCGATAATCCAAGGGACGAAAATCCGTATCAAATAATAGCAGATATTAATAGAGGTATAACCAAGCAAAACGAGCACGTTAATATTGAAAATCGTGAGTCTGCAATTCGTTATGCTCTATCAATAGCACGTCCAGATGATATTGTGGCAATACTAGGCAAAGGCAACGAAAATTATCAGGAAATCAAAGGGGTAAAACACACATATAGTGATTATAATGTAGTTGATGAATTTTTTAATAGTAAGAATAAAGAATTTATTAGTCAATATTAGTTTATTGGCATAAGTAATAAAAGGGGAAAGTTATGACAAAAGTTATTGTGGGATTTTTACTAAGTTTTGCGTTAGCGGTTAGTTTAATGCCGTTTATTATTAAATTAATACGCAAACTTAGTTGCTCACAAACTATATTAAAATACGTTGAGGAACACAAATCCAAACAAGGCACTCCAACAATGGGTGGTGTAGTATTTTTTGTATCCACACTAATTATTGCAGTAATACTTATGAAGTATAGCACTCCGCTTGCAATGAGTTTGGGTGTTGGAGTGGGCTTTGCGTTAATAGGATTAATGGACGATTTTATCAAGGTTAAGTTTAAACAAAACTTAGGGCTAAGACCTTATCAAAAAATTATAGGACAAGTTGGTATATCACTGATATTAGCATTTTATATTTATTTTTGGTCGCCAAACAAAGGCATGATTTATTTGCCATTTACTTTTAAAGCAATTAACTTAGGGTTTTGGATTATTCCACTAGTGGTGATTGTGTGTTTAGCTACAACCAACAGTGTTAATTTAACTGATGGACTAGATGGACTAGCTGGTGGAGTAAGCGTTGTTTATGGCACAATATTTATAGCGCTTATTTCAATATTTGCTAGTATCGCATTTAAATCAGGCGAGATAGATAGTTTTATAATGATGTATAAAGATATGGCTACTTTGCTTGCAATATTTATAGGAAGTGTTGTTGCATTTTTGATATTCAATACCAACAGGGCAAGTATATTTATGGGTGACGTTGGCTCACTTGGTGTTGGGGGGATTTTTGCTTCAACAGCTTGTGTAATGGGGTTTGAGTTAATGCTGGCTATTATAGGTATTATGTTTGTAATATCAGCCCTTTCGGTAATAGTACAAGTAGGTTATTTCAAACTAACTAAAGGCAAACGTATATTTAAGATGGCGCCACTGCATCATCATTTTCAAATGTGTGGTTACAGTGAGGCTAAAATAGGCTACATTTATCAAACAATAACTTTAATAGTAGGGCTAATTACAATATTACTAACGCTAGTATTTATATAAAAGTCACTTTAATAATAAAGTGATTTTTAATTATATAAGTTTTAGTTTTAAGTTATTAAATTATATTGTTTTTAATATACTATTTTATGATTAAAAGTTACAAAAATTCAATTATTATTAGTGTT
>JBKSMT010000147.1:0-8527 GCA_046881945.1 Clostridia bacterium | reverse complement strand
TGTAATTTTAATATTAAGCAAAGATTTTGCCAGTCTTCTTGTAGCGTTTTTCGTACTTTTTGTAATCATTGAAAAGACGATAGAATCTAAAACCATAAAATCCTAGTATACCTGCAATAAACACAGACATCACAATATAGTGAGTGTTAGTAATACTTACATCAAAAGCATTTGGAGTACGATATAACACTTCTTCGTATTGTGCATCCTCAATTTGAGCTTTTGTTTGCTTTTCAAGAACACGCCACATACCATTAGTATCGTCATGTAAATACACTTTGTATTCATCATCACTAAGTTGTTCGCAATAAGCAACACATTGAGTAGGATAAACAGTACCTGCGCCAGTTTGTTGATTAATCTTATTCATATAAATACTAAAAATCATGCCTTCCATTAAGATTATAACAATAAATCCAGCAATTACAGCCATAATGGTTTTTAAACTCATCTCGATAGTGTCACGAGATTTCATTCTTTTTAAAAATTCCATAATACCCCCTAAAATAGATTAGATTGAAATACCCAACTTGTCGTAAGGGTACTTTTCTAATTTATCTATTCTAAGTATACTAATTAAATTTTAAATTGTCAAAGAATTTTAACTACTTTCTTTACAAATTTGCAAATTTATGTTATTATTTTATTGTATGGAAAAAAACAACAAACAAATTTACGAATTAAATGCCATAAAACTTGCATATATGGGTGATAGTGTATTTACAACCTATGTAAGAAAATATTTTATACTTAATACGGATAAGAAGAATTCAGAGCTAAACAAAACAGTAAATTCGATTGTATGTGCAACCAATCAAGCTAAATTGATGGATAGTATTAGGGATAATTTGACTGAAGTGGAATTAGAAGTAGTAAATAGGGCTAAAAATTTGCATTTTAATAATATTGCTAAAAATGCTACACCAGAAAGTTATACTAAGGCAACTGAATTTGAGGCGCTGATTGGGTATTTGTACCTTACTGACCAAATTGATAAGTTGCAACAAATTATAAATATAAGTTTGGAGAAATATTATGATAGTGGAAGGAATTAATTGTGCTCAGGAATTATTAAATGCAGGATATCCTGTTGAAAAGGTTATAATTAATAAAGAACTTGTAAAAAAATTTGAAAATATTATTAATCTTGCAAACAAAAACAAAGTAAAGTTAGAGTTTGTGGATAAGATTGCTATTGAAAAGTTGACTAAAAGTAAAAATTCGCAAGGTATTTTATGTTTTGTTAAGCAATTTGATTATTGTGATGTGAAAGATATTTTGGATTATGCCCAAAGTTTAAATGAAGACCCTTTCATATTGATATTAGATAGCGTTGTTGACCCGCATAATGTAGGTGCTATTATTAGAACTGCGGAGTGTGTTGGAGTTCATGGGATTATAATAGGTCAAAATCGCGCGTGTGATATTAACGAAACTGTATTTAAAACAAGTGCTGGTGCTATTGCGCATATGAAAGTGTCTCAAGTTGTTAACCTTACTCAGACTATTGAAAAATTGAAGTCTAAAAACGTTTGGGTTTATTCGCTTGAGGCTGGAAATACATCAATGTATGATACCAATTTAACTGGTGCGATTGCCTTGGTAATAGGAAGCGAAGGCTATGGTGTGAGCAAATTAGTTAATCGTACTTGCGATGGCACAATTTCAATACCTTTAAAGGGTAAAGTGAATAGTTTAAATGCTTCAAATGCAGGTGCCATTGCAATGTATGAGGCTTTAAGACAAAGGAATATATGTCACAAATAAATGAAATTATAATCAAGGCAAAACAAGGAAATGTAGAAAGTATGGAATACATACTTAAGTTTTTTAAGCCAAAAGTTATTGCAATTTGCCGTGAGTATTTTTTGTTGGGTGCTGATTTTGATGATTTAAATCAAGAAGGAATGATAGGCTTGTATAAAGCAATTAATGGGTTTGATGAAAATCGAAGTGATAGTTTTGCGCATTTTGCTTCAATGTGTATTCATCGTCAAATTCAAAATGCTGTAAAGATTGCTAATAGCAAAAAGAATTTGCCTTTAAATGATTATATTTCAATAAGCGTAGATGGTGGATTTAGCGAAAATGGTGATGAGCCTAAAATCATTTTGCCAGCCAAGGACAAGGGTGTTGAACAGTTGTCGATTGATAAGGAAACTGAAAATAATTTGCATCAAAATTTAAAACAACTATTGACAAAAGAACAATATGGTATATTATTAATGTATCTAAATGGGTATAGTTATAACGAAATTGCTAGCAATTATAATATTTCTAGTAAAAAAGTTGACAATAATATTCAATCAATCAAGCGTAAGTTGCGTGGATTGTTAAAAGGAGACTAATTATGAATTTGGCTTTATATCGAGAATTTAGACCTACAACATTTAAAAATGTTATTGGTCAAAACCATATTACACGTACATTATCAAATCAAGTCAAAAGTGGTGAATTGACACATGCATATTTGTTTACTGGTACTAGAGGGACTGGGAAAACCAGTTGTGCGAAAATCTTTAGCAAGGCAATTAATTGTTTGTCACCAAATGACGGCTCTCCATGTGGCAAATGTGAAGTGTGTCAGGCACTAGATTTGCCTAATACCGATGTGCTTGAAATAGATGCTGCTAGCAATAATAGGGTGGATGAAATTAGAGAATTACGTGAACGTGTTAAATATCCACCTACAATAGCACGTAAAAAAGTGTATATTATTGACGAGGTGCATATGCTTACCGAAAGTGCTTTTAATGCGCTATTGAAAACACTTGAGGAACCTCCTGAATATGTTGTGTTTATATTAGCAACTACCGAAGTTCATAAATTACCAGCAACAATTTTATCGCGTTGCACACGTTTTGATTTTAGATTACTTACAACTGAGGAATTGGTAAATCATTTAAGAAACGTATTTGCACAAAAGGGTATTAAGTGTGATGAAAATGGACTATACTTAATTGCAACCCAAGGTGCCGGAAGTGTGCGTGATACTTTGTCAATTGCGGATAGTGTTTCGGCATTTTGTGAAAAGGATATAACGTATAATAAGTGTTTGGAAGTTTTAGGATTAACCTCAAACGAGGGGATTACCAAGCTTGTTAATAATATTATCGATAATAATATTCAAGGCATATTTACGGAAGTTAAAAATATATTAAATCGTGGTAAAAATATTGCCTTATTGTGTAAGGAAACAACTGAATATTTTAAAAACTTATTGCTAATAAGTGGCGGAATTAAGGATTTGAATACACTTAACATAATGCCAAATGAACTGGAGTTAATGTGTGAACAGGCGTCTAAACTAGATGTTGATGTGTTAAAACTTGCATTTGATAAATTTGCGAGAATTGAATTGGATTTAAAGTATAGCGCAAATCCTCAAAATTTATTTGAAGCGGTATGTATATCGTTAATCGGCGCTAAAAATAGAATCGATTTAAAATCTGTTCAGGCTAAAGCTGATATTCCTGTTGTGAACAATAATGTTAATTTGGTTGAAAATAATCAACCTATTGTAAATGCAAATATTGCAACTAGTAACAATAATAATACTGGTGTGAATATAAATAATACGGATAAGGTTGATACGAGTACCGAAATTGATAGGCTTTGGGGTAGTGTGTTGTTGGAAATTAAAAAGCGTAATATGTTTGCGCTGAGTTCTTCGCTAAGGGATATATATGGTGTTCACAGAGTTGGAAATTGTTTGATTTTGCTAACAAACGACCAAAGTGTATTAAAAACAATTGACGAACCTGGTAAACTTGATGTAATATTAAGTATAGTTACAACTTTTAATGATAGTATCAAAAAGGTTGAAATTAAGTATGACGAAGCCAATAAAAGTAGCAAAGATGTTGTAGCGGAGTTAAAAAATATATTTATGGACAAATTAAAGGTAAAGGAGTAAATTTATGAGTAATTTTAGAGGCGGTATGGGTGGCTTTGGCGGTATGAATATGCAAAATCTTATGCGTCAAGCCCAAAAAATGCAAGAAGATATGGTGAAGGCACAAGAGGAAATTGAAAATACTGTAGTTGAAGGTGTAAGCGGTGGCGGTATGGTAAAGGTTACTATGACTGCTGGTGGTGAAGTTCAAGGTTTTAAACTTGCACGTGAAGCAGTAGATCCTGATGATATTGAGATGTTAGAAGACTTATTATTAGCGGCATTAAAAGATGCTGGTGCTAAGGCAAAAACAATCAAGGACGAAAAAATGGGTGGCTTTGGCAACCTTGGTGGATTGATGTAGATATGTCAAATATAATCGAGTCAATGGAAGTTTTGGTTAATGAGTTGTCTAAACTTCCTAGTTGTGGCAAAAAAACTGCTCAACGCTATGCGTATTATTTAATTAAGTCCGAACCTCATGTTGTTGAGTTATTGCAACAAGCAATAACTGATGCTAAGCAAAAAATTCATTATTGTGCAAAGTGCGGCAATTTTACTGATAAGGACTTGTGTGACAACTGCACTAAGGCAAACACTGAACCTGTTATATGCGTGGTAAAGGAACCTAAGGATGTTGTTGCACTTGAAAAAGTATTGCAATTTAATGGAACATACCACGTGCTACATGGAGTTATTAGTCCACTTGATAATAAAGGACCTAACGATATTAATTTAAAAAGTTTGCTAACGCGTGTAGGTGAGGAAAATATACGTGAAGTGATTGTTGCTACAAACCCAGACGTTGAGGGCGAAGCGACGGCAATGTATATTGCTAATATATTAAAGCCTTTAGGTGTTAAGGTTAGTCGTATAGCGCAAGGTGTTGCAATGGGTAGTGAACTTGAATTTGCCGATGCAATTACACTAGGTAAGGCTATTGAAAATCGTAGAGAAATGTAAATATGAGTATAAATATTATTTATTTTTCATAAAATAAAAACCCTACTAGAATTAACTAATAGGGTTTATTTTTTTATTTAAGGTTTTGTTTGTTCATAAAGTTAACAATGTCACCGATTGTTGAAAGTTGCATAGCATCTTGATCAGGGATTGTAATTCCATATTCGTCTTCAAGCATCATTAGCATTTCAACAATATCAAGGCTATCAGCACCTAAATCCTCAATTAACTTTGATTTCAAAGTGATATCCTCAACTTTTTTGCCAAGTTTATTAGCAATCATTTTAATAATTTTATCTTGCATAATCATACTCCTTTTAAATGACAATTTTTATTTAACATAAATATTTTATAACAAAAAAATAAAAAAGTAAAGCGTTTGAATTTAAAAATGTGGATTAATGAAAAAATTAAGTTTTCAACAAAATAAAACATAATATAAAATATTTCAATTTAATTATTTATTATTTTTATTATTGCAAATCAATTCGAGGGTTAATATATTATTTATGAGAATAATAGATAGAGATAATTCAAAAAATGAAATTGTTGATTTGATCTTGAGTAAAGCACGGTATCAAAAAGTTATATTGTGTATTGATGAGGGAAGTGATGTTGGGTTGATTGATGAGGTTGTTAATTGTATTGGAAAAGATGTTGTTTTGCTTAAATATTTTTATAACAATAAAACCATAACATCATTTCACGATATGGTTAATAATGGTGCAAGGGTGGTTGTGTATAATGTTAGTCTTGAACATTTTTACAAACTTCAAAATTCTAACAACTTTGTTTTGAATATTTTTGTTGCTCAATCGAAATTTATTTTACCATATATTAATAATGTTGAAAGTGTGTATGGTGATAGTTTATTGATAATAGACACCAAAGTTAAAGATTATTCAACATTGTTATATCTATATCAACTAGCATTTGAAAAGGTGTGGGATAATTTATTACAAGGAAGTCTTATTGATATAACCTTATTTAAAAAGATTGATTTGATTGCTAATGGTAAGATTAATTTTTATAACGGAATTTTAAATGAGGTGTTGACATTGCGTTCAAATATTACAATTGATTATCAAACTGTTGGAGAAAATCAAATTCCGTATTATATATATTTAAAATTATTTGCTATATTAAAAATGTTAGAATACTTAAGTAATGGAAATGAACAGTATGTTGATTTTTACAAAACTGAATTATCAAGTCATCAAATTAACAAAGCATATAATCTTTTGTTGAAGTATGATATTATAGATACTCTTAAATTGCATAGTGTTAATATGATAAAAATAAGTAATGCTATATTAAATAGATGTAAAATAATAATCAAAAAATATTTTAATTTCAAACAAATAAAATTAAATAAAATAAAAAAATTATTAAACAAAAATTCAAAAGAATTAAAAATGGAAAATTTATCATATATTTCATATATATTTAACTGTATTTAAATTAAATAAATACCTTAAATATAGACATGTTTAGACATTTTAAATAAAAAAAATAAATTATTTTTTAATATATTTAGGTAAATATTTTATTAGGAGTTTATTATGAAATATTTGCCTATTTTTTTATTTATTTTATTATGTGTTGGGATTGTTTTGTTTAATCAAAAATCTAATAATCTTGATTATGATTATTTACGTATTCATATAAGGGCAAATTCGAATTTGCAAATTGACCAAGATGTTAAATATGAAATTAAAGATGAGGTGGTTAAGTTTGTAACGCCGTATTTAATAGAGTGTGATACTAAGCAGAAAAGTGTAGATATGATAACATCGTTGCTTGATGTGATTGAAGATGTTTGTGATAATATTTTAATTAATAAGGGGTTTACATATACGTCAAGGGCAAGGATTGATAGGGAAAAATTTCCAACACGAAGTTATGAAAATGTTACTTTGGAAGAGGGTGTGTACGATGCGTTGATTATTGAACTCGGTGGAGGAAATGGAGATAACTGGTGGTGTATTGTTTATCCGCCTTTATGTTTTGTGAATAAAAGTGAAACTAACGTGCAAAATATACAATATCAATCGTATTTGATGGAGATTATTAAAAAATATTTTAATTAAAGGGGAAAGTATGAAAAGGTTGAAAATTTGTTTGGCGACTTTAGTATTTTTAACGTGTGTTTTAGTAACGGGGGCTAATGTTTATGCAAAATCTCAAATTACCGAGCCTGTTGCTACAACTATTGAAAGTGTTGAGGCTGCGGTGGCTGATACTAGGGAAGTTCAAACTGTGTTAAAAAAATGGGGATATTATACTGGTTCGGTAGATGGTATCAATGGGCCGTTAACTAAAGCTGCGGTAAAGAAGTTTCAGCGCAAATATGGGTTAAGTGCTGATGGGGTTGTAGGTCCATTAACTGCTTCAAAAATGGGGCTTAAAGTTAAAGGTGGTTCTGGTTCAAGCGCGTCGTCATACAATAATAACGATTTATATTTGCTTGCAAAATTGGTACATAGCGAAGCGCGTGGCGAAACCTATACTGGACAAGTGGCGGTTGCTGCGGTTGTGTTAAATAGGGTGGATGATTCACGTTTCCCTAATACAATAGCGGGGGTAATCTATCAGCCTTGGGCGTTTACTGCAATTAATGATGGTCAATTTAATCTTGAGCCAAATCAAACTGCATATCAAGCGGCACGTGATGCTATGAATGGTTGGGACCCTACATATGGTGCAGTGTATTACTATAATCCTAAAACTGCTACAAGTGCGTGGATTAGAAGTACTAAAACTGTTACTGTTATAGGACAACATGTGTTCTCGGTGTAAGGAGTATTTATGAAAAAATTAAATAATTCAAATAATATTGAAGAAAAAATTGAAAAAACAGCCACAAAGCGTGATTTGGGTGATGATAATAATCGTGAAAAGATGATGTCGACTGCTCAAAAAATGGTTCCTATATTAATAACCTCTATAGTGGTGTTGGTTATTGCGTTGGGCGCCATATTAATAGCATTCTTTCAATTAAAAAAGACTGATGAACAAAGCAATAAAACGTTGGAAAGTGTATATAGTAGTTCGTATTATTCGATGGTTGATAGTGTAAATAATTTGCAAGTTAATGCTGATAAATTTGAAACAATTACAACTTCGAGTGCTCAACGAGATTTGCTTAGAGATATGGAACAGGACTGTGATTATATTATAGCTGGCCTTAGTGTTTTGCCGATAGATGCCGAAAATAGTAATTCGGCAATAAAGTTTTTCAATCAAGTGGCAGGTATGTGTGAGGCATATATTAAAACTATTGATAAGGGTGGAAGTTTGTCGACCGAACAGTTATTGTTGGTAGATAAGGCTGAATATGCTTTGTCTATTATTAAATCAAAATTAAATACTCATAATGACTTGGTTCGTAAGGGTGATTATGAATTTATTTCAGTCGGTGTGTTTAATGATGATGGGGTAACTCAATTTTCGAATTCGATAGGTGATTTAACTTCGACTGAAGTTGAATATCCTACTATGATATTTGATGGGCCTTTTTCTGATGCTTTGGAGAATAAAGCTATTAAAGGTTTATCAAAAGATGAAGTAACTATGGAGCAAGCAAAGGAATATTTGAAAAATACTGTATATTCCGGTAAAGATGTTGTGGTGGAATATGTTAACGAAACTAATGGTGATTTTGTTACT
>JBKSMT010000146.1:0-1684 GCA_046881945.1 Clostridia bacterium | reverse complement strand
CATTTAAAAAACGTTAAAGAACATCTGTATAATGCGATTGATTATTTAGCAGACCTTAATAAATTTGATAGTATGCAAGAATTACTTAACAGATTACCACAGTGGGACGGTAACGACCGTATAAGTAATTTCTGGCATGATTATATCAATGCTGAAGATAACGAATACACAAGATTATTATCTAAGTATTTCTGGGCAACGCTAATTAAAAGAAATTACAACTTAACACCAACTAAAGCTGATACTTCTGTCATTATCATTTCAGAGCAACATGGTCTAGGCAAGTCCTTATTCTGTGAACGTTTAGCATTAAAATCAGAATTATCTAGCAGACTAAATCTAGCACAAGAACTAAGAGAAAAATCAAAACAAATGCAAGGCAAAAGCATTGTAGAAATTCCAGAAATGAACGGTTTTAAAAAACGTGATTCAGAAGATCTAAAAGCTTTTATGACTACAGTAATTGATGAATATAGAGACTTGCACGATAAGTACATTACTAGAGTTGTAAGACGTTCAGTGTTAATTGGTACAACCAACGAAACAAACATATTTGTTGATACTGAAAATAGAAGATATGCACCAGTAGTAATAACTGAACATATTGATATTGATAAGCTTGAAAAGGATAAGGAACAACTATACTCACAAGCAATGCAACAGTTATTACAATTAAGTGATAATGATATGAGAGCCTTATCAGATGAACTTAATGCAATGCTAAGAATAATCAATAAAGATCACATGGCAACCATTGATTATAAAGATCAGTTACAACAATGGATTGAAGAAGAAACTATTATTCAAGATGAAGTATTATATTATCGTGGATTTTCAGAAACATGGGGAAATAAAGAATATACTAAAGAACAAGAAGTAATTACACCTTTGTATTTATCTCAAAATGCTTTAAGTATTCAAACACCAAATAAAATGGTAATTAATAGCATAGTAAAAGCCATGAAAGTTTTAAACTATGAATATAAACAAAAACGAGTTAATGGAGAACGAAAAAGAGTATTTATTAAAAAATAGATGTGTGACACTTAACTAATCATATTATTTTACGTAAACCCTTTATTTATAAAGGGTTTTTTATTTTTTTTTAATAAAATACTGTCACACTTCTGTCACGCTTTTTTTTATATGTGTGTGACATCTAAAACCCTTATTTTTCAATACTTAGATATACATCTGTCACACGTCACACATCTTTTTATTAGTTTAGAAAAAATATAAGAGTATACCTATATACGTGATATAGGTATATTGGGGTATATTGGGGTATATTAGGTATATTATTAGTGGGGGTAAGAATATAGCAAAAAGATGTGTGACACGTTACAATTACTCTTAAGTCCTTATGTATCAATGCTTAGAGTGTCATACATAGTTATGTGACAGATGTGTTACACTAAATAGATGTGTGACATTTAGTAATAACTAACAGAAGATGAACTACTTTTATATTTTTGAAGTTCTAAAAATCGTTGAGCAACAAAAACTGATAGCGTCAAATCGCTTGAATTTAACGTTTTAAAGCTATAGGTAATATAAACCCTTAGAGAATATTAAAACGCTTTAAATCGCTTAATTTTAACGTTTAATCTAAATTGATATTTAACCTATTTTTTTGGTGTTTGAAAATGCACTATTTGAGACTATTTGATACTAATTGAGAACT
>JBKSMT010000145.1:0-6202 GCA_046881945.1 Clostridia bacterium | reverse complement strand
TTTTTCCAAAATGATAAATTCGTTGAATAGTTCACCTACTATATTATAATCACTAAAATCATTAATTGATTGGTAATTAGGATGGTCCTCGCTTGATTTTAATACCTCTTGGTCGAACATTGACACATTTTTAGAATTAACAAATTTATCTAGTTTGATACTAGTTACTATTTCGTTTAAATCTTGTTGCACGGGAATAATTGGTGTAATTTCAATTTCTACGTCCTGTAATGATTTTTCATTATGTTCAATATCTTGTTGAATAGGTATTTGATTTTTTTTAAATGGATCATTAAAAGTTATAGTCCCATCAATTACTTTATCATCATACCTATAATCATCTTGTATATTGCTTGTGTCACTATTATCAATAGGATTTAAACTCTTATAAATGGTTTGCCTTACAGCCCTATAAAACACATCAAACATCTCGTTTGGATGTGCAAATTTAACATTCATTTTATTAGGATGTACATTTACATCAACTTCATTATATGGCATAGTTAAATTTATTACATAAAAAGGGAATTGACGAGACATCAAAAATTCTTCATACGCAGAATATACTGCTTTTGAAATGCCTTCGTCTATTACATATCGTCCATTAACAAGTAATGTTTGATAAGTGGTATTTGGTTTAGTATACGAAATTTTACCAACATATCCTTCGATTTTAAGATACCCACTGGTATAATCAATCTTTTCTAGATGCGGTATTACTTCAACACCATACACACAAGCAATTGCGTTTAATAAATCCCCGCCTTTGTTGTCAAATACAACTTTTTCGTTAGCCGTATAGCGCAATTTAATATCAGGGTGAGCCAAAATATAGCGACTTATAAAATTAGTTATTTCACTTTCCTCCGTTTTAGGACGACGTAAAAATTTACGTCTTGCAGGAGTATTGAAAAATAAATTTCTAACCTCGATATATGTACCATTTTGGCTAGCAGTTGCTTTAACATCACCAAAAATACCACCATTTACGCTAAGTTCGGTAGCATAATCCATTTTGCTAGTTTTAGTAACCATAGTTACTTGACTAACACTTGAAATACTAGCAAGTGCTTCTCCCCTAAATCCAAGAGTTTCAATGCTATCCAAATCCTCTAATTTAGATATTTTGCTGGTAGCATGAGGCAAAAATGCTTTTTTGACATCATCTGGTTCAATACCACAGCCATTATCCCTTATCGCAATTAAGTCAATTCCACCATTAATAATATCAATATTAATTTCTGTAGCACCTGCATCAAGGGCATTATCAATTAATTCTTTTACTATTGAGGCCGGTTTCTCGACCACTTCACCTGCTGATATGCGATTAGCAATAAAACTATCTAAAATATTAATTGCCATTATATTACTCCTTTACCATATCGATTAAATGTATTAATGTGTCAAACGCAAGCATAGGACTAAGCGAATTGATATCAATATTCTTTAATGTATCTACCACTGCATTATCATTTGAAACTGTTTGTTTTTGTTCTCCTACTTCAAGTTCACTTAATATCTGCTTAGCACGTTTAATTACAGGCTTAGGGATGCCAGCAAGTGACGCAACTTCTATACCATAACTTTTAGTAGCTGAGCCACGCATAATTTTACGTAAAAATACCAGTTCTCCATTAATTTCTCTAATTGAAATACAATAATTTTTAACACCTTTCAACTTTCCTTCAAGATGCATTAGTTCGTGATAATGTGTAGCAAATAAAGTTTTACAATTAAGAGTCTTAGATAAATACTCAACCACGGATGAAGCAATGCTCATACCATCATGTGTAGATGTACCTCGACCTACTTCATCAAGGATAATTAAACTTTTGTTAGTTGCAAAGGTTAGAATATTACTAACCTCAATCATTTCGACCATAAATGTACTTTGACCAACAGCCAAATCATCACTAGCACCAATACGTGTAAATATACGGTCTACAACACAAATCGAAGCCTCCGTTGCAGGCACAAAACTACCAATATGAGCCATAAGTGTTATAAGCGCTACTTGGCGCATATAAGTACTCTTTCCAGCCATATTAGGACCAGTTAATATCATTGTACGATTATCGCCATCATCTAAACTAGTATCATTTTCAATAAAACCACGCTTTTTTTGTAATAATTCTATTACTGGGTGACGACCGTTTTTGATATATAATTGATTATTTAACCCTATTTGAGGCTTACAATATCCATTATCTACTGCAACTTTAGCAAGGCTATTAAAACAGTCAATCGAAGCAATAATTAATGCTAGTTGTTGCAAGTCAGTACAATATTCCATCATAGCCTTTTTAAAGTTATCATATAACTCGGCTTCAAGTTTAACTGACTTTTCATTACTTGTTAATACTTCATTTTCGTATTTCTTTAGTTCATCGGTTATATAACGTTCATTAGTACTAATTGTTTGTTTACGTACATATTCAGCAGGAACCATATCTGAATATAGCCTACTAACCTCAATATAATAACCAAATACTCGATTATAGCCAACCTTTAATCCCTTAATACCTGTACGTTGAGCTTCTTGCAATTCATAACTTTTGATATAATCACTATTATTTGATTTAATATTACGTAGTCGGTCCAGTTCATCATTAACTCCTGACTTAATATATCCACCCTCTTTGTATAAAGCTGGTGGCTCGTCAGCAATAAATCCAAATACCAAATTTGCTACAATACTCAAATCCTTAATTTGATTAGCAATATCAATAAGTTCTTTATTGCCTGAACCTAATAAAATTTGCTTTATATGCAATGTAGGTTCGATTGACCTTGCAATATTGTTAAATTCACGCGGAGTGATTGTACCATAAGCAAGCCTAGCTACAAGGCGTTCAATATCATATATTTGCGACAATTCGCTATTTAACGACGCGCGTAACATTGCATTATTGTATAATGCTTGTACAATATTAAGCCTTAAATTAATTTGATCTATCTTTTGAAGAGGACGATTAATCCAATTACGCAACAACCTTGCACCACTACCAGTATTGGTTTTATCCAACACCCAAAATAATGAACCCGACTTATTGCCGTCCTTCATGCGTGCTTCAAGTTCAAGATTGCGCCTAGTATTATCATCAAGATACATATACTGTTCGTCCTTAATAAGTGTAGGTAAATTTAAGTGTTGTAAATCACGTTTTTGCGTTTCGTTTAAATATGCAAGTAAACTACCAACAGCTTTAATGCAATCATCATCATTAAAATCAAACCCATCTAGTGAATTTAACTTATAATGATTTAAAATTTGATTTTTGGCATTATCTAAACTATATTCCCACTCGTAATATTGATTAAATCGTGGACACGAACCTTTAATTACTATTGGAAGATTAGATGAATTATCATACATAATATTATTACAAATAATTTCAGCAGGACTTAAACAAACTATTTGATCATTGATATAATTCATAATGCTATTTGCTGATTTACCAACCTTAAATTCACCAGTAGAAATATCAGCATAAGCAAAAGATATTGTGTTAGTTGATTGATATATACTCATTATATAGGCATTAGACCTTTCTTCAATCATTGATTCATCTATGACTGTACCAGGCGTAATCACACGCACAACTTCGCGGTCCATAACTTTACCATCTCCGGGAGCAACTTGCTCACATATAGCCACCTTATAACCCTTGGCAATTAATTTGGCTACATAGTTTTCATATGCATGGTATGGTACGCCACACATTGGAGCACGCTTTTCCAAACCACAATCCTTACCTGTAAGAGTTAATCCTAATTCTCTACTTACAAGTTCGGCATCTTCAAAAAACATTTCATAGAAATCACCTAAACGATAAAATAGTATTGAATCTTTGTAATCTTCTTTCATCAATACATATTTTTTCATCATTGGAGACAATTCATTTTTACTTATTTCTGCCATTTACTATAACTCCTGATAATTTATGATTACGTATATCCTCAACTTTAATATCTACAAAATGATTAATTAAATCATTACTATCGTTAGGAAGATATATCTCACGTCCTCCGTCAGTGATACCCATTGTAACCCCATTTTGAACAACTAATAAACAGTTATAGGTTTTACCTATACACGCATTTAACATTTCCTTTGATATAAACTTTTGCTCGCGCAATAATTTATTTACGCGCTTATTTTTAATACCCTCGTCAACTTGGTCAGGAAGCATTACTGCTGGTGTACCTGTCCTTTTTGAATACATAAATGCAAATACTTGGTCATATTTAACCTTTTTAAGTAGTTTTAATGTATCATTAAATGCTTTCTCACTTTCCCCAGGGAATCCAACAATAATATCAGTACTAAGTGCAATATTTTTAATTGCATGTTTAGTATCTTTGATTAACTTAGTATAGTGTTTGATATTATAATGACGATTCATTTTAAACAATACTTCATCATTACCTGATTGCACTGGTAAATGCAAGCATTTAGCCACCTTTGGCTCATGCTTCATAACTTCAATTACATCTTTGTTGAAGTCTATTGGATGTGAGGTCATAAATTTAATTTTGAATTCCCCCTCAATTTTGCATAACTTGGTTAAAAGGGTTGCAAAGTCAATACCCTCCTCCAAATCCTTGCCGTACGAATTAACATTTTGACCTAACAATGTGATATAGCGATATCCCTTGCTTACCAAATCCTTTACTTCGTCCTCAATATCTTGATAAGGACGGCTACGTTCCCTACCGCGCACATGCGGAACAATACAATAAGTACAAAACTTATTACAACCATAAATAATATTAACATATGCATTAATTTTGTCATCACGCACAGTAGTTTTGCCTTCTTGTAAATTAATAGGAGATTCTACAACCTCGTATACTCGCTTGTGAGTGTCAACTACTTGTGATAAATATGCACCAAGCATATTAACATTATGTGTACCAATAACAATATCTACAAATGGTAACTTCTTTTTAAAATCATATTTGCCCTGCTTTTGTTGAGGCATACAACCGCACACTGCTATAATCAAATCAGGATTTTGAGCCTTACGCTTTTTAAGTGCTGAAATGTTTGAAAAAGCCCTATCTTCAGCCCCCTCACGTATACAACATGTATTAAAAATAATTACGTCAGCATCATCAATATTTTCGCTACGTATTAATCCTAAATCTTGCAATATTCCCGCTATCTTTTCACTTTCGTGGACGTTCATTTGACATCCAAATGTTACTATATTATACTTTTTACCTTCAAAATACATCATAATAAATATATTATAATATAAAATAAGACTTTTTTCAACTATTTAATTAAAAAACTTATAAAAACCTAAAATACAACAAATAATATATTCAAATGCATATAACCAAATCTAAAGTAAAAAAAATATCATTAGCAATGCTACTAGCCATGGCTTTGATTGTTTTTTCAATATTTTTGTTAATAACATTTATATATATTACTACTCCTCTAAACAAAACTAAACTAACCTCAACTAACCTTGGTATTGAAATATATAATAATACTAACGACTCAACTCCTATTTATTATTCAAGTGATAAAAAAATAATATCTAACGATAGTCTTAAACCACATACTCTAAATGCTTTTATAGCCATTGAAGATAAGCGTTTTTACGACCATAATGGTTACGATCTAAAGCGCATTGCTAAAGCAACTTTGGTTAACCTTAAAAGCAAAAGTAAAACACAAGGTGCATCAACTATTACTCAACAATTAGTAAAAAACATATTACTTAATAGCGAAAAAACTTACTCGAGAAAGATTAAGGAAATTATGCTTGCAGTTAAAACTGAAAAAAATTTTAACAAAGATGAAATCCTTAATATGTATTTAAATTCAATATACTTTGGTAGTAATGCTTACGGTATTGAAAATGCGAGTAATTTGTACTTTAACAAAAGTGCAAGTGAACTAACTATTAATGAATCAGCTTGCCTTGCAGGTATAATAAAATCCCCTGTTTATTACTCGCCTATTAATTATCCTGAAAACTGTTTTAAACGTAAAAACATAGTACTTAAACAAATGTATGATAATGGATTTATTAGTATTGATGAATACAACGCCAACAAGAATAAATCATTGCAAATAAGTTTTAATAAAAACAACTACGATAATAGTTATAATCAACAAGTGATACTAGAAGCTTGTGATTTACTTAATATTACTGAAAAAGAATTATTACGGCAGGATTTAAAA
>JBKSMT010000144.1:0-3534 GCA_046881945.1 Clostridia bacterium | reverse complement strand
TTTTTTATATTGTTTATAACTCATTTATAGGTGCATTGTCTTGAACAACTTCTTGAACATGAGTGGTTACAACTTCTTGTTGTAATTCAATACTGGTATCTTGTTTAGGTTGTATAGCGTTTTCAACATCAAGTTTAACTTCAAGTGTTGGTTGAATATTTTTAACTTGCTCGTTAACATTGTTTTCAACTACTTGTTTTAATTGCGCACCATCTTCCAGTTGTTTGCTGGCAGAAATTTGAGTTACATTATTTAATTGTGATACAACTTTTGCCATATCACTTTGAAAAGTATTACTTATTTGAGTAAACATAGTATTGATAGTTTCCTTTACGCCATCCATATCAAAACTTGGCTTAACAGTAACCTCGTCACTTGGACTATCGGTTACAATACCCGTCATAACAAGTACACCAAGTATGCCAAGTATAATTTGATTTAGGTATTCAGTTTTAATATCAACATTAAATACCGCTTGCAAAATCAAAACCACCGCACTTACCATGCTTACCCAAAAGTTACTACTTTTTAACTTTTTAAAAAATTTCATTATGCACTCCTTTTATTTATAGGAATATTTTTTAATAATAAACTTAATTTGTCATATTTTAAATGTATAAATTTGGAAGAACATACACTATTTTTAAGAGTTTTGATAACTAAAGTCTTTTTCATATTATTGAATAGACTATTACTTACAAATTAAATTATTATTTAAAAATTAATTAGCTTTTACATATTCAATTTCAACTAAGTTTACATAAGCATCCTTAGCATTTGAAATTATTTCAATTTTAAATTTTTGACAAGGAATAATTGTTTGAAATTCATTAATACCACTTTTAGTTGCATTAAATATAACTTTATCTTTGTCGGTTATAATTTTAAATTGTACATCTTTGCTTGAATCCACTTTAATTTTACGGATTGTAACAGGATTCATATCCTCACATATTATTTCGTTTGTTGTACAAACTTTTGAAAGTACTTCATTAAACACTTCACCTGTTTGTACTATTTCGCCAATTTTATCACAATGTGTGGAATTAAAGGTCACTATCACCTTTTCCTCAACGCCTGCTTTTAGCGCCATCATATTTTTAATATCCACTCCGCGCATGATTTCAAAATCATAATTTTTTAAATCTACTTTTATTAATGCGTTGTTTCTAAACTCAGGATTACTTTCACAGCCACAAATAACATCATCTTCATAATTAATTCGTAGTGCCAAATAGTAGTTATTGTTTAATGTAGTCGCAGTAGCATAATCTACAACAGCATTATCAAACAATCCTTTAAGTTCGCCTATTTTAATTACAACCGAACCATTAAACGAATACAATCCATCACGGGTTACAAACAATACATAATCGCCACAAGCAACAACAGTATTAGAATATATTTTGCCATTACTTAAGTATATTTGACTATAAGTTGGTTCACGCTTTGCGTAAGTAGTTATTTTACATATACCATAATCACAAAACAAATAAACATTGTTGTCAAATTCGATTATTTTTTGTCCGCCACCTGCTTCGGTATCTAATACAAGATATTTAGTTTCCTCCGTTTCAACACCTACACATTCTGGGTCAAGATTAGAAGTATACCAGATTTTTTCACTATCGCCTGCTATGGTGCAATACAATACATCATCATGTACGCACATACTGGTAATTGTAGGAACACCTTTTACTTCGTACGGAGTTCTACCAGTTGTCCATACAACTAATTTAGTACCATCACTAATCAATATTGAGTCAAGTCCGCCTTTTTTGTAGTCCAATACCATAGGTGTAAGGTCAAATTTTAAATCATACAACCAGTTAGCACTAGTTAATCCATAAAACATTTGGAATAAGTATATTTTGCCATCCGAACCATGAAATAACAATCTATGCGTTGTTAAATTATTGCTAGCAAAATATTGTTTAAAATACATCACTTTGTTATAATATTCTAAACCTAAAATATTGTAATCAAGTTCGTAGTACGGGCTATTAATATCATTTTCATAATGCACATGCAAACTTTGAATTCCCATACCATTTTTTAACACACCTTTGGAATTATCAAAATTGTATATTTGTAAACATTTGGGTTGAGTTACAACTTTTGTGTCACACAAATCTAGTTTTTTAAAATTATTAACAACAACTTTTCCAGTTCGATATCTAATCTTACTTTTAACCATGCCAACTCCTACAAGGCATACTAAAGATTTTTAAATTTCTAATACGCGATAATCGATCAACATACTGATTATTATATATGTTATATTCAGCATATAAACCAGTAGCCAAACAATAATACGAATTAACGCCCATAAGTAATAAATCCTCGCCAAGTTGTTTGTTAATTTCTATTTTAGATAATACGCTATTTACTTCAGGAGCCTTGTAATACACTATAGTATATTCTCCGTCATCATCAACAACAATATTATTATTTTGCTCAATAAATTTAGCATAACCATACTCGTTTTTTATAGCAATTATTTTTAACAAATCATGAATACTATCAATATTGATTTTTCCATCAACCGAACTAAGTTCAACCTCATCTACTTTAGGTGAATACGAACTTACTTCACTAATAACCAGTTTTGCAAATTCAAACAACCTTTTTAGTGCAAAATTATTATTCAATATTTCTTGCTCATTTTCAAAGTTAATACTACCCAATTCAGCACAATCAATCACTTCTTTAATATTTAATGTTATTGCACTTTTTTTGATTAAATCTAATATAGTCATTTGCTCTCCTTTTAAGTAGATTGTCGCAATTTATTTTCCGCGATTTGTAATGATTGCATTTTTAATTCCTGTTCAGCGCTACGTTCCAATTCGTTATTTTGATTATCAATTTGTTTCAAAATATTGTCAATATTATCAATACTTGTATCATACAAATACTTAATTACACGTGCATCTAACTCCTTAAATGGCAACGAACACACATAACTTAAAACCAATCCACTAACCAATTCAATTGATTGCGTTAATTTAGTTGAATAAACTTCATACTTATTATTAACAGTATTGTATATCAACCTATAAGTTGAATCAAATTTTTTAATCCTATTACAAATATCAAACACATCGCTTTTTACTAAAATTTTCATACACTCTCCTTTAAATCTAACACAATCAGCCTCAGCCTTTACCATAATAACAATCCAATACCCTCTGAATAACTGATTTGAATACAACAAATTGCAACAATCACCATATTAAATTTTTAAATAATTAAAATACATATTTTGATAGATATCTATGTTTTAGTATATTTTTGATTTTATATATTATTTTTTTGATTTATTTTTATATATTTTAATTATTTTTTATTTTTTTATTTTAAATTACTTTTAAGCAAAAGGATTAGTAACAGTTGACTTAATGTTAGTAAACTTTGCTTGGCCGTTTGGTTGATCACAAATCAAATCAGCATATTTAACTAGGGTTGCAGTATAGGTTGGGAAGCCTGCGTTTTGATGTAAAATATTTCCATTTTCGCCTTCAATCCATTCCC
>JBKSMT010000143.1:0-4563 GCA_046881945.1 Clostridia bacterium | reverse complement strand
TTAAAGAAGCAAATACAATAAACAATATTGAATTAGTTAATTCGTGTGAAATAATAGGTTTAGAGGGTGAAGAACTATTGGAACAAATTGTTATGCACGACAAGCGCAAGAATATTACTAAAAAATTAAAAGTTGAAGGTTTGTTTGTTACCCTTGGACGAAAGCCTGATTTATCATGGCTAGAGATTGACATAAAAACTAATAAAAACGGTTATGTGATGGTGGATAAAAACTGCCAAACTAACCAAAAGGGTGTTTTTGCTTGCGGGGATATAACTTCGCGTAAGTTAAAACAAATAGTTACAGCCTGTAGTGACGGAGCAATTGCGGCAAGTTTCATTACGGCAAAAGGGTAAATCCTTTAGGAGATAAAATATGCATAAAAGAAAATTTATTTTAGGATTATTAATAATTCTGGCGATGGCTATATGCGGGGTGTGGTTAACGGATACACGTCCATTAGTTTTTGCTGTTGAAACTCCTAATGCTTTAGTTGAAACGGTGATTGATGATGCTGGAACTTTTAGTGGTAAAGGGTTTTATGTAAAAGGTGAAACCGCTAATTTAAAGGCTGAAATGAACCTTGGATATGAATTTGATGGTTGGTATAACGGAGATACGTTATTGTCGGCAAATGTAGAGCATTCGTTTACAGTAGAAAGTGATATTGAAATTACGTATAAATGGCATAGAATAGAATATTCTGTTGATTTTGCTGATAATGATTATTTTGATATTACAATTAATAATAATACCGAAGCGGGTAATATTTATTATTATAATAATCAATTACAAATCACAATAACAACTAAACCTAATTTATATGTATACGATTTAACTAGTGAGGATATATCATTAAATGGTATAAGCATTGCAGATTGGATTAGCGGAACTAATTCCATGAGCATTGGATATGTTTCGCATAATAATAACAATGAAGGATTTAAAAGTTATACATTTAATTTAACAATTAAAGAAGATGTAACAATAGATGTTGCTTATACTAAAATGTTCAAGTTAACTATCGTGTCAGGTAATAGAATAGATATTGACAATGTTATTAACTTTTTAACAATTAATAGTTATTATAGTAAGTTGAATAACACTAACTATTTGGTTCGCGCTGGTCAAAGCGTTAATATTATACTTAGTAGTGGTAATAGTGTGTATCATTTGCATTCAGCAGGAATTCCAAGCGAAGTCGCTAATATGAATCAAAATAGATTTTATACTTTAACTGAGGACACTACTTTTACTGTTACTTATGTAAAGCAAGGATATAATGTAAGTTTTACACCATATTTGATTAACCTTTATGATAATATTGACCCAATGATTAGTCCGTTATTGTACGGCGAAATTAGTGATGTGAGATTAACCGCTGGCGATAGTGTTGAATTTGCATACGACGCAGGTAGCAGGGCGATAACAATCGCTGGCAGTGAATATACATACAATCCAACAATTTATGGATATAAATTTGTTAAATTTGAAGTAGATGGTGTGGATAAAGGCGTTAATGGTACATATACATTAAGCGATAGCGAGCCTACAGATGTTGAAATTAAATTGATATTTGAATATATTGAATATACAGATGTTAGTATAGCATTAGTGGATAATTTCTTTACAGGTAATTATAAAACAACCATTACATACAGTAACAGTAAGTTGATAACAGGAACAGATGTTAGCATAAGTGCATTAATTGAAAATAAGTTTATAGACTCAAGGGTTATTAAAGGCTGGAGCGCTATTAATACTCCTATAATTGATGCCGATTATTTAAAAATGGCAAATACAGATGCAACTTCGGATACTTATACATTTACATTTGAACCTACAAGTGATGATGAAAATATTTCAATTACAATATATTTGGATATTGATTATAAATACTACTCTTCTACATATAGTTTAAGTACTAGAAGTATTACAATAACTGAGGTTGTGTATGACCAAATTGTTATTGATAAACAAAATAATAAAATCACATTTGTTGATACAGCAAATGAAGATAATAATGCAGAAGAAGTTGTCGCCGATGCTAGTGCTAGCCAAATAATCTCCACAAATCTTGGGGAACTAGTGATTATTGGTGACGAACTTAAATATATCAAAGATGGTATAGAAATAAAATCGACAAGTAAATCGACAGAAGGTGATATAGATGTTTATTCATTTACTAAAAATACATATTACACTTATTGGGGTGAACTAGAGACGGGTGTTGTAGAATATATTAAATTAGTAGAAAATGGAGAGGACATTAAAGTTGAATTATATGGTAATAAATATAGTTTAGCGTTATATACAACTGATGTTATTTTACAAGAATTTGAAACTACTCGAACATTATTAAGAGAAGATATATATACTATTAATGCTATTGATACAGGTTATACAATGCTATACAAAAGTGGCGAGTATTTGGAACTTAATGGTGTTAAATATAAGTATGATAGTAGTAATAGTTGCTATAAACTAGAGGCGTCAACAGGAACTAATAAACCAATTAATGTTTCAGCAGGAATTATTCAAAATGATGACGAATATAATATAACTTTAAATAATCTAATGGCTGATTCAATAATTATATATTCAACAATGAGTAAAAATAGCGGGAAGTATGCATTTACACACTTTGTTGACCAAACTAGCAGTACATTAGGTTCATTTAACTACGGAGAACATTATTATACTATTCAAAAAGGAACAATGGTGGAGGTTAAATCTTCATTTAAGCAATTAGATGGCAGTATTACATTGATTATTAATGATTTAAATGCATATGTTTATGAAAATATTTCAATATCAGTTAAACATGGTGGTACTACTTCCGGAACAACGGGTAATTCGATAACTGCTCAAGATGGTGATTTGATTACTATTATAATAAATGAAGAGGATATTTCATTAGGATATGAATTTGTAGATTATGTATTTAATGGTGGCGTTTTGAGTAGAGACGGCTATACTTGTGAATTTACTATGATTATGGCAACTTATCAAAATGGAACTATAAATATTAACTTTAAGCCAATTGACTATATAGTAAATATAAATGTAACACGTGTGGACAGTAATACAACCGAAGAAAATACTGGAGTAAAACTTCAAGGTGGAAATTTCACATCTCAAGTAATAGTTAATATTTCACATTTGTATACTTTTGTTGCAGAAACCATTACTGGTTATTATGTGGATATTGCTAACATTAATGAAGAGTATGGAATTACTGATTTACTACGAGATAATTCAAGTGGGGATATATTAACAACTTGGACATTAAATTCAACTAATTTTATAGAAGCGATAATTAATAACGCAAATGAAGATAAGGAAGTTAATTTAAATGTTGGATTTACAATTCATACATATAGCGTAACAGTGTATTATAAATTATCAAATCATAAAGATTCTGTTAGTTATCCTTCAATAAAAATTGGTGGAACAGAAACAAATCCAATAGCTCCTACGGGTGAAGGGAATTATTATCATTACGTTGTTGCCGACGGTTTTGAATATGGTGGAGATGTTGTTCTACAATCAAGCAATTATATGGTGGGACTTCGCCGTGTTAGTTGGCAGGATGCTTTGGAAAGGGAACTATTACAATCAGATAATTATACAATATTATCTATTAAAAGCGATATAAGACTATATTTGTATCTTGAGTTTATTTATTATGAATGGGATATTGAAATTATTAATCCGTCCGAAGCTAATAGTAATGGATACAGCAATAATGTGCCAAAACCTAGAAATGCATGCTATAAGGATCGTGTTACATTTAATATTAATCCTGATGCTGTATCTGTGTTAAGCAATATTCAGTATATCGATGCTAGCGGTGTTGCTACGCCATTTGATTTGCCAAACGGAGATCTTGTATTTGAATTTATTCCTGCAAATTTCAAAATACAAGATGGTAAGATTAAAATTGTATTTACATTTACTTTAAAAATGTTTAATTTTAGTATTAGTAATAATATTTCATCTGCAGATTTAAAGGCATCATATTTTACGGAAAAAAATGGTTACAATCAAGACAATATCGTAGAGTATTCGTTAAAGGTGACACGTGATGGAAATAATAATAGTTTAGAGGCTATTGAAGGAAAGTATAATGTTCAAGCACTAGATAAAATATACATATATATTTATCCTGTGTCGGTAGGAATTCATGTTAATTCTATTAATTTAGGTGGTATTGTATTCTCAACTTTAAGTGGAAATAATGATTATAAATTGATGCAATATAATGATGGCCCTAAGGATAAGCCGATATATTATTTATGTATTGTTGAGTTTAACTCTGCCGTTATGCAACAATTAAGATATACTGTAGATGCTGGAACAAAATCAATTTCAATTGATATAGTTAATAATATGGTATTAAGAACATATACCATTAACTATACATGTAATTATATTGAAACATTTAGTATAAAGTTGCGATATAAAAGGATGTGGGGTGCACTATCAAATATTACCATAATTGGAAGTGAAAAAAATTCATTAACTATCCCTGATAATAATGCTGGTCAAGCTTTAGCTAAA
>JBKSMT010000142.1:0-4770 GCA_046881945.1 Clostridia bacterium | reverse complement strand
ACGAGTTGAATACCATTGGTAGAAATTTGAAAAAATAAATAAAGGGGTAATAAATGGTTAGGTATATACCTGGTAAAACTAGGATTAAAATTGAATTTGCTAAGAATATTACATTAGGTGATATTTTAATGTTTTTATTCTGTGTTGCTGGTCTTGGCTTAATTTTGTTAAGCCAAGGCTTTGGGCAATACAAAGTATGGTTTGCTATTGCATGGGGTGCTATCTCAGTTTCAATGTTTATCCCTGTTGATGAAGGGTTAAGGATATATAGTTCAATTGGTTTGATAGTACGCTTTGCTGCGTTTAGAAAAAAATATATCAATGTTAATGATAAGGTTAAGGGATATCGAAACATGAGTGAACTTACACCATTTATTAGTATTGATACTGGTAAATATCTTAACTTTGGTGAATATTATGGTATGGTGTTAGAAATTAAGCCAGTAGCATTGGAATTAATGCAGGAAAGTGCGCAAGATGCATTAATTAATACTTTTGCTAGAGGGTTAAAACGTATGACGCAAAACCAGTCGGCGATGATTATTAAATGTAGACGACCTATACGTTTTGACGAATTCTTAAAAAATGATGATGAAAAATATGCATTATTAAATAGATTGTACGAGCAAGGGTATTATACTGAGGGCGAACTTGAATCACGTAACTTAATATTTAGAGAACGTGTTACATTTCTCCAAAATGCAATGAATGCTGAACCTATTTTGCAAAATTTCTTTTATTTGGCAATATTTGGTGTAGATAAAACAAACTTGGATGAAACTGCCACTGGTATAATTTCAGATATTGGAGCAGGGCAAAACAATTTAAGTTCGCATCTATTGACAAACAAAGAATTAGTTGTGTTTTTAAAATCCAATTATAAAGAAATCTTCTCAGAAAAAGAGGCGGATAACTTGCCTCCTAGTCAATATAAAAACTGGATGTTGCCTAAAAAGATTGAATTTAAAACTGCACGTACTCTTATTGATGGTAAGTATTACAGGCAATTTTGTATATCAAACTATCCATCAGTGGTAGGTAATGCTTGGGCGGCAGATATGTTTGCTATGGAAGACACACGTGTTGTACTTAAAATGTTGCCTATTGATAAGGAAAAAGGTGCACGTGCAATCGACCGTGTTATTATGGAAAAGGAAAGTAAGCTTGACCGTACCTATACCGAAAGTAAACGTATTGAACAACAAAATGACTTGGATAGTTTAAGATTATTGCTTAGTGATTTGAAATCTAATAACGAAATGTTGTACGACGTTTCTATTCACTTTACAGTATTAGAAGAACGTCGTAAGGAATTGAAAGCAATATTGCGTCAAGATGGTTATCGTATTAACGAAATGTTTGGTCGTCAAGTGGATGCGTTTGTAAGTTCAAATATCAGTAGGCTTCAAAATGTTAAATCGTGTACTCGTAATATGCCTACAACGTTGATTGCTTCGTCTTTCCCATTTGTTGCAGCATACATGCAAGACCCTAAAGGATTCTTCTTGGGCTCAACAACTTCAGGATATCCTGTGTTTGCTGACTTCTTTATGCGTGACTCAAAATCTGGTCGTATTAACTCGAATATGATGATTATAGGTAAGTCAGGTTCGGGTAAATCTTATGCAACTAAAACAATTCTTTCAAATCTTGCAGCAGACAGAACTAAGATGTTTATTCTAGACCCAGAACAAGAATATGAAACATTAACTAAAAACTTGGGCGGAAAAGTTATTGACGTTGGTAGCAACAAAAGTGGTATTTTAAATCCTTTCCATATTATGGCTAGCTTGGAGGATATTGACAATATGCAACAAGATATGGAAGATGCTATGCAGATGTATGATGAAGATGGTAATGAAATCGAACAAGAAGAAGTGTTAGGATTTACAAACAAAACTTTTTACACCCACTTGCAATTCTTGGAACAATTCTTTAAAATTATTTTACAAGGTATTAGTTCTGACGCTTTTGAATTGCTTAATACTTTGGTTGCGGAACTTTATCGTAGTAAAGGGATTAGCGAGAAATCTGATTTGACAAAGCTTACCGCTGAAGATTATCCTATATTTGATGACCTTTATGCGTTAATTCAAAAGAAAATGAAAACGGAAAAGGACCAGTACTTAAAAACAAATTATTTAGTGCTTAATACTTATATCCAAAAATTTGCAACAGGTGGTCGTAACTCAGACTTATGGAATGGGCCTACAAGTATTATGACTGACGAAGTTTTGATTACATTTAACTTCCAAACTTTATTTGCAAGTAAAAACAATACACTTGCAAACGCACAAATGTTATTGGTATTTAAATATTTAAATAACGAAATTATTAATAACAAAAAATTTAATGAGCAATATAAGAAAACATACGGACTTGATATTAAACGTCAAGTTGTCGTTGCGGTCGACGAAGCACATATGTTTATTGACCCAGACTTCCCTGTTGCGCTTAACTTTATGGCTGAAATGGCTAAACGTATTCGTAAATATCAAGGTATGCAAATTGTTATTACTCAAAATATTAAGGACTTCCTTGGTACTCAGGAAATTCAACGTCGTTCGGCGGCTATTATTAACGCCAGTCAGTATAGTTTAATTTTCCAAATGGCTCCTAATGATATGAGTGACTTGTTAAAACTATATAGTTCAGCTGGTGGTATTAATAAAAATGAACAAGATCGCATTGTTACAGCGCCTCGAGGACGTTGCTTCTTGATATCGGGACCTGTAAGTCGTCAATTCGTAGATATTGTAGCTTTGCCAACCTGTCAAGTGGTAATGGGAGAGGGGTAAGGCGAGAAATACGGACTTATTTATCATTCGCGCAATAAAAAGTTGCGCGAATTTCTTTTTTGCCCGATTTCTCGCCCATATACAAAGGGGCAACCTCTTTCCCCTTTGTGCAACCTTTTTGATATTATAATAGCTTTAATATTAAAATAATTTTTAAGCAATGTATAAAATTGTTATTAATTATACATCTTAAATACAATGATATATTTAAGGAGATGTTATGGAAGAAAAATTTGAGGGTAAGGGAATTGTTCGTCGTGTTGATGAGTTGGGGCGTATTGTTTTGCCTAGAGAAATGCGTAAAATGTTAAACATTAAAGAGGGGACTCGTTTGCAAATAGGTATTGTTGAAGGTGATAAGTTTTTACTTAGTAGATATCTTCCTATGAACAGTATGCGTGATTATGCACCAACTGCAATTAACGCTATGCAAACCGTGATAGAGCATGATATATTGATAACCGATCTTGAGCAAGTGGTATGTGCTAGTAAGAAAAAATATTTAGATAAAAAACTTCATGGAGAAGCGCAAGATATTTTATATAAACGCGATATTGTTGTTAGAAAATCACAGGATGATAGTAAAATGTTGCAGGTAGTAAAGGAATTTAACATTAGCCCTATATGTCAATTATTTGCTCCTATAATTAAAGATGGAGATGTGTTGGGTGGAATCATAATTGTTGCTATGGAAGATAAATGCTTTGATGAGGGAACTATAAAGGTGGCGAAATCATATGCTGAATTTCTGGCTGAAATTTTACCATAATTAATAAAATAAATTTCAAATAAATAATTGTAAAAATAATTATTAAAATATTAAACAAAAAAATAAATAATATTAAAAAATACTACAAATAAGAATATCTTGTTAATAAAAATATATTTTTAGCAATAATTAATAAATATAATTTAAAAGAAAAAACAACATTTTAATTAAATGTTGTTTTTTATAAATTCGTACATTTGTTGCAAGTTTTCCATAAAGCAAACTTGTTTTTTTAGTTCTGTTGCATTAGGATAATTTTTTAAATACCAAAGTAAATGTTTTTTAAAATAACTAAATGTTGCGTTGTCTGAACCAAAATATTCACGCATATTATTTAGATGTTCAAGTACAATTTGTTGTTTTGGTATTGATGATTTTTTACGTTTAAGTTTTGCAAATATTTCAGGGTTGCCTAAAGCTTCACGACCAATCATTACTCCGGCGCAACCTATGTCTTTAGCGTATTTTACATCTTTATATGATTTGATATCGCCACTCCAAATTACAGGTATTGAAACTGATTGGATTAATTTGCTATAAGCATCAACATTGACATCACCGCTATAACCTTGCTCGCGCGTGCGGGCGTGTAAAGTTATAAAGTCTACGCCAACTTCCTCACACATCTTTGCAAATTCTATATAATTAATGTTGTTGTCGATACCTAGACGGAATTTAACAGATATTGGCTTAGGTGTATTTTCACGTATTGCTTGTAAAACCTTACGAGTGTTATTAATATTGCGCATCATTGCACTTCCGTCATTATTACCAACAATTTTCTTGGCAGGACAACCGCAATTAAAGTCGATAATATCAAATTTATCTAAAATACCGCTACTAACAACTTGTGCAACTGCTAAGTAGTCGTGTCCAAAAAGTTGTACTGCTTTAATGCAATTAGAGGTTTCTTTAAGCATTTTTTGAGTTCGAGCATTATTGTGTTCTAATGCTTTAGCACTAATCATTTCGGTAACAACCATATCAGCACCCATATCAGCACATATTTTTCTAAATGCAAAGTCGGTCACACCAGCCATTGGTGCAAGTGCATAAATAAATTTTTTAAATTTAAATTTAGTTTTCATACCTATATTATAGACTATGTTAACTAAATTTGCAAGTAAACTAAATTGATATTTTATATAGATAAAACATAATTTTGTATAATTTGCAAACATTAATTGTATGAAAACAAGTATT
>JBKSMT010000141.1:0-9509 GCA_046881945.1 Clostridia bacterium | reverse complement strand
TATATATTTTTTTTATATTACAATAATAAATAAAACTTAACAAGCATAGTTCGTGGTTTTATTAAAAAACCATACTATTAATTATTTAATAGCATGGTTATAATTATATTATTCCTCCAATTCAAAACTGTTCGCTTTTTCTAGCGCTTTTTGCATTGCTTTTACGTTTAATTCTCCAGTTAAGTCTTTTTTATCAAAATCAAATATTTTAAATCCTTCGATTTCTTCATTTGACAGTTCTATCAACCCGTTATCTACAACTATAACATATGTACCAGCGCTGGTTAAAGTAGCATACCCTTTGGCAACTTCTAATATCTCACATTTCCCTTTACTATTTTTAAACAAAACTTGCTCAGTATTCTCAGGACGAGTCACCGTTGCACGTTGCCACACTCTATTATCATCATACTCTAACTCAAAACGACTATAATAAGGATTATTTGCAACTTTAGAATTATTAATTTCAGTAGCGACATTAACAAAGTCCGAAAATTTATCAATGCTTTTACCATTATTATCAAGTTTTTGTTTTAACTGCTCAATCATTTTATGATCATGATTTTTAACAGCCTCAATCACATTTAGTAACTCACTAAATTTTTTTCTATCATAATCATGTATTGCAATTTTTAACGCATGCCTTTCATACATCTGTTGATGTACTAATTTATTTTTTCTTTCATATTCGTCAATCGCTCTTATATCAATATCAATTTCATAACAATTCGATTCATATAGTTGGTTTAACGCTAACAACATCACCAACAACATTCTTAATTCTTGATTACTAAAATTGGATATATCGAATAATATATATGGATAATTTTTTGCGACAATACCATAAAATCTACTAGGCTCATGCCCCGCACATGTTGAAAAAGTATTAATGTCATTATTCCACATATACATTAAAAGTTGTTTTAAATCTTCAGAGCCCTCACTAAATACCTTTGCATATTTCAACTGTTTTAATCTAGAAGCCTTTGTCATATCCTCAACCTTAAGAGTTGTTACAAAATTTTTCATACACTACCTCCATCTTTATTATAGCATCATTTTTCAATCATTGCAACTGCTGTAGCAATAGTTTTTGTGTGCGATATACTTATATGGATATTTTTTATATTTTTACTATCAAAATATTGTTTCAATTTTGGTGTAATATTTATATAAGGTGCACCTGAACTTTGATGTAAAATTTCAATTTCACTTACCGCCAAACTTAAGTCATTTAACGCCTTTACAACCGCTTCCTTAGCGCACCACATACCAGCAAAATGCACATCAGGATTTATATGCGAATTACAATATTCAATTTCATTTTTTGTATATACTCTATCAATTAAATGCGGAGTTAATTTTTTAAATCTTCGTATATCTTCAATATCAATTCCTATCATATTTATCCTTTTAAAATTTACAAATTTAATTATCAATTATTAAAAATATTATTTAAATAAAATATTTTAAATAATTAAAAATTTGCCTATAAAATAGTATTTTTAACACATTTGTAGTTTTTATATTTTATTTTCAATGTTAAAAAATATTATTTATTTTTTATTTTAATTATTTTGATATTTTTAAATATTATTTTTTAATTTATTTAAAACTTTATTTATTGTTTCATAATCAAATCCTTTGTAGGACAGATGACGCAAAAGTTTATTTAGGTTATCTTCAGTAAAATCTTTAGTTTTCATAAATTTTTCAGCAGTAGTAATTGCTACTTGCATATCATCAAATTCTTCCAAGCATGACGATGCAATATCCTTATTTACACCTTTTTGAATTAGCTTTTGTTGCAAAGCACGTTTACTTAAACTATGTTGTTTAATATTAACATAACTTGACGCAAAACTTTCATCATTAAGCACACCATATTCATTAAACTTATCAATAACTTTTGATACAACATTTGATTTATATCCCTTTCCACGCAAATAGTCCTTAAGTTGTTTAGTTGTTATTAATTTACTAGATACATAATTCATTGCAAGATTAGTGGCAATCATTACATCACTTTCAAATATAACTTCAGTAAATTTTTCCTGAACAATTTCCGTATTTGTGGCAATACCATACCTTACAATTATTTCGCTATGCAAAATATATTTTTCACCATCAATTTCCACAACGAAAATATTTGGATTGCGACTAGATTTTAAACTTATTTTTTCAATTACCATATAATATTTACCTTAATTACATTTTATCAAATTTTCAAATTTTAGTAAACTTATTTTAATAATTATTTATTTGTTTATTTGATTTATATAAAATATATTGTATAAATAAATTTTATTTATTTAATACTATACAAAATCAAATTAATATGCTATAATAGTTTTATGAATAAAGATTTTAAGCGTTGCCCAAGATGCGGATTTAAAACGCCTAGTAATATGGCAAGATGCGGTAACTGTTTACTTAATTTTGAAAAATTTAGTAACGCAACAACCGCTGAGGCAAAAAGTGCTTTCCGTATGGGTGAAAAGGAACGAGTTTTATATTCACGCAACGTACCTAGCGATATTAATAAATGGAAGTTCCTACTAACTTGTTTACTGGGTGGTTGGTTTGGCTTACATTATTTTAAGTTAGGTAAAATTTGGCGTGCTCTTTTCCAAATATGTGGTTTAATATTTGCTTTTGTATACACAAATTTTGCAGTAACTAAAGGCATTCGCACCGGATATTTAGGAAACTTAATTTTTGTATGTGGAATAATTTGGGCATCATCTTTTGTAATCTGGGTTAGTAATACCTTTTCTATATTATTTAATAGATTTAAATATCCTGTATCCTTACCTTATAGCGATAGCAAGGATAATCAAAATACTGAAAATAAAGGAGTATAAAATGGCTACAGTAGTTGTAGGTTTAAGTGGTGGTGTAGATTCGGCAGTGACCGCTCTACTATTAAAACAACAAGGACATGACGTAATAGGTATGTTTATGGTGAATTGGGAGGAAACCGATTCGCATGGTGTTTGTACCTCGGAAACCGATTTTGAAGACGTTAAGCGTGTTGCCGATGCTATTGGTATCCCTTATTACACGGTTAATTATGCAAAAGAATACTGGGATAGAGTTTTTGAATATTTTTTAAAATCATATAAGGAAGGTCGCACCCCTAACCCTGATGTATTGTGTAATCGCGAAATTAAGTTTGGACCATTTTTAAACCAAGCAATGTTATTAGGTGCTGACTATATCGCCACAGGGCATTATGCTAAAAAAGTTGTACGTGATGGCGTTAGTTATTTATATAAAGCAAATGATTTAAATAAAGACCAAACATACTTTTTAAATCAGTTATCACAAGAACAATTATCAAAAGTTATGTTTCCACTTGCCGAAATTGAAAAGCCTGAGGTTAGACGTATTGCTGAAAAATACAATCTTGTAAATGCTAAGAAAAAAGATTCGACTGGAATATGCTTTATTGGCGAACGTAATTTTAGAAAATTTTTAAAAGAGTATATCCCTATGCAAAAAGGTAAAATTTTAGATCTTGATGGAAATACTCTTGGAGAACATGATGGCGTTATGTACTATACAATCGGCCAACGTAGAGGATTAAACCTCGGCGGAAAAGACGGATATGATAACGATAGATGGTTTGTTGTTGATAAAGATGTTAAAAATAATGTATTGTATGTAAATTGTGGCGAGTGTGATAGAATGTATTCAAGCTCATTAATCGCTAGTTCATTTAATTGGATTAGTGGTAAACCTAGCGAAACCGAATTTGATTGTTTTGTTAAATGTCGTTATCGACAACCAGACCAAGAAGCACATATAAAAATTTTAGATAATGGTGATGTATTCGTCACATTTAAAGAAAAACAACGCGCTGTAACATTAGGACAATTTGCTGTATTATACGCACAAGACGGAATGTGCTATGGCGGTGGTGAAATTATTGAAATTAAATAAAAAAAATTTAAAATGAGATAATAAAAATGCTTAGACAAATAATATTATAAGTTTAAGCAAATAAAGGGGTTAAATTATTATGTCAGAACAAGATTTAAAACGAAATGTCAAGTTGTACCCTTGGTATAGGGCTTTTGCTTTTGACTTTTTGTTTTTATGGACAATTTCTATACTATACTTAACAGAAGTTAAAGGGTTAAGCTATGCACAGGTAATATTGCTGGATAGTATTTTTATGTTAAGTGCTTTTTTGTTACAAATTCCTATAGCAAAAGCAATTGAAAAAATAGGTCGTAGTAACTCAACACGCATAGCCAGTATATTTAGCCTAGGATTTGTTTTTATTTATATATTTGGTCAAAATTTTTGGATGTTTATATTAGCAAACGTGTTATATGGACTTGGCATGGCTATACGTAATATAACTGACGCTGAAATATTGTCGTTATCACTTAAAAAATTAAAACGTAAAAACGACTACTCCATATACGAAGGTAAGGGCATGTTTTGGTATTATATTCTCGAGGGCATTACTTCTATTGCGGCAGGATATTTATATGAATTTGTAAGCCCCTATGCACCTGTAATTGGAACTGCAATATGCTCGATTATTCTTATGGTATTATCATTTATAATAAAAGACCCATTAGATGACGTTGATGATGAATTAGAACAACTTGAGCAAGAACAAAAAGACCGCGAACCTTCATATAAAGCCCTATTTAGACGACCTTTCGTAATTTGGATGACAATATTTAGTTTTTGCTTTTTTGGAATAGCTGGTGTACACCAAACAATGTCTAAAGTATATTTACAAGATATTAATACCCCAGCATATTTATTTGGTTATATCTTTTGTGCTTACAAAATTATTGCTGGTATTGCCTCTAAATTTCAGTTTAAATATGAACTTAAACGCGGAGTGAAGAGTTTGATAATTTTTAGCATTATGATGTTGCTAGGATTTTTAGCCACTGCCATTATTTACTCAATTAATGCAGATGCAATCACATCAATAATCCTTGTGTTAATACTATTTGCTAGCCAACATATTTCTCGTGCAACCACGCGAATTACTGTTAAAAACTATATAAATACTTGCGTATCAAAATATTCTCTCACACGAACTCTTACAATCTACTCAATGGCAGAATGTTTAGGTTATGCACTTACAACTCTATTTACGTCTTTAATTATGGAAATTAGTGGTAATAGTTATGTAATCACAAATATATCATTAGTTACTATATTTATAATTCCGTTAACGATCAGTGCAATATTCTTTATTAGGTCATTAGTTAAAAGTTATATTTCGCGTTGTACTATTATTAGAAATGACATAGATTAAATATAAAAAAAGTTTACTTAAATTAAGTAAACTTTTTTATTTAATATCCCTTTTTAAATTAAATGCTTTTAAAATTTCCTCTAAATCTTCAGTAGGATTAAGTGCCTCATTTATATTAAAACCTGAATTTGATGGTGTTGACGCATATTCACTATTAATTGCATCAAATGCAGAATAATTACTTGTTTTGCGAGTAAGAGTTTTAGTTTCCTTTTTATCGTCAATATAACTAATAATATTGTTTAATAGTTTTCTGATAGGGTCTTCACTTATTGAAGATTTACCCTCATTAAAACTACTTGTTACCGCATTACCATCAGCAATAGTTTTAAACTTATCTGCCATATCTTTAAGTTTGCTTTCCTTTTTAAGTTCAGGGTATTTAATATATAATTCATTTAACACACGTTCCATACGAGCATATAAAAGACGTGAACGTTGAATACCTAGTTCGTAAAGTTTACGCATACTATTATCCCACTGATTACTACGCTCAACAGCAAAAAGGATAGCAGATGAAATGCTTTGTTCTTTAGCCTCGTGTGACTTAATTTCGCTACTTAAACGCTTAATACTATCACGCTGGTCATCAATCAAAGCTCTTAATCTAGCATTTTCAGCTTTTAAATGTTCGATTGTATCCATTTCTACCTCCTATTATGCAATATGTTATTAGTAATAATAAATATAACTATCCACACAAGAATAGATATTAACATTATCCATACATTATATATGTCTATTTGGAATAAAAAAGTTATAATAAATATTCCTAGAAATAATAACGAAAGTTTCTTTTGAAAATTTGTTTTAAAATATATTCCAGTAACAAAACTAGCAAAACTTAGTCCTAGCAATATATAGTGCCATAATTCAAAATAACCAAGACCACTAAAATATGTTAATAATGAAATTATACCGAAAGACAATATTACTATACCTAAAAATAAACTTGAATCTATTTTAAAATTAAATCCTCGTATAATCAAGCATAAACCATACGCCAGCATAGTCAAGGCAAAACATATACCTAAGAACGAAAATGAATTGTCTTGAAATATTAAATCAAGTACTAAACAAATGATGGCGACTGCAACTGTTGTTATATAAAATATGTTAGTTCTTTTGTTCATATGAGCCACCTTTTTGCCTCTTGATGTAATTATAGACCAAAATGCTTAAACCTATAACAACTAATATTAAACTTAACCATTGTGATACACGTAGCACACCCCAATAAAGCGAATCGGTACGCAAACCCTCAATCCACATACGACCCAAACCATAGTATGCCAAATATACACCTGTTGTTGTACCTAATTGATTGGTTTTATAGAATACAAACATCAACAACCCAAATCCTATAAAATTCCATAAGCTTTCGTAAAAGAATGTTGCCAAATGCCACTCGTAACCACTAAATGTTTCAATTTTAACTGCAAAAGGAAACCATTGCCATTTAGGATTAGTAACCAGTGTGCCGTATGCCTCTTGATTAAAGAAATTACCCCATCGACCTATGGATTGAGCCAGTATAAGTGCAGGAACTATAACATCAAATAATTTAATAATTAACTTGAAGTCCTTTTTAAATGCACAAAATAATAGTATTGCAAGTATACCACCTATAATACCTCCATAAATAGCAAGACCTCCATTACGTATTTGCCAAAATGTAGTAAATGTATAACTTGTATCGCTAAATATACAATAATATGCCCTTGCACCTAAAATTGACATAGGTATTACTATTATGGCAAGTATTATTATATCATCTGGGTTCATACCACGTTTTTTTGATAAATATTGTACCAAAAAAACCGCAATTAGCATAGCAGTAGCGATAATTATTCCGTAAAATCTAATTTCTAATCCAAATATAGTAAATCCGTTTGTTGCTAACCAGTTCATATTTAAAAGTATAGCATTATTAATAAATTTATGTCAAGTAAAAATATATATCTAACATCAGTTGCATTTTCTTTTTACTATTTTAGATTAATTAAAAAGGACTATATAAATAGCCCTTTTATAATTTATTTAAATATTATATCACCTTTGCCATGACGTTTAACAAATTCATCTGTCAATTCTTTTAATTTCTTTCTAGATACAGGTCCTAAAGATTTACGATCAGATTCATATAATACTCTTAACAATTTAGTAGTTATTTGGAAATCCTCAATACTCATTTCAGAAGCATTTTTGCCACGTACTGACATTATCATACTTTCCATACCTTTAACAGCTTCTTTATTGTAATTGCCTTCTCCTAAAGATTTAGTATATTCAACATGAGTTTCAACCTTGTTAAGCAATTTTGATAATAAACTGATAGCTTTATTTCTATCCCTTTTATACTCACGCATTTCTTTCTCGGCTTTAAATTCAGCCACTGTATCTTCAAGTTCCCTAATCAACGCAATACTTTCTTGTTTACTTTGTTCCAAGTCAACAATATAAGCCTTATTTGCTTCATTTTCGCTCGTAATTTGGTCAAGTTTGCTTCTTGTTTGATTTAATGAATATTGTAAATTTAAAGCTGTTTCGTTAGCATCATCTAATTGTTGTTCTGCTTTTTTGGCACGAGTTGCTTCATGTTCCGCACGCTTTTCAGCATTTTTTGCACGTTCTTCTGCTTTCTTTCCTTTTTGTTGAGCTTGTTTTTTCTCTTTTTCAACTTTCTTCTTTTCAGCATCTAACTCATTTATGCGTCTAACATTTTCACTTTGTGCATTAACAAGAGTATCTCGTTCTTCTGCTAATTTATTATTATCAGCTTCTAAACTATCAGTTTTCTTTTTCAATTCTGCATTTTTACCTTGCAATTTTCTTGCTTCAGCACGTTTTTTAGCAGCCGTACTAACAGCTCTAGCATATTTCTTAGCAGTATTTTCAGCACGTTGCTCTGCTTCATACCAGCCTTGAACAGCATTTTCAGCATCTAGTTCAGCCTCATCTCTTTGAGCCTCTGTTTCAAATAATGTTTCCGCTAAAGCATTATAAGCATTTGAAATATCCTCATTTTGATTTTTTAACACTCTTGCCTTACTACGTTCTTTTACTCCAAGTTCAACACTTCGTTCATAACGCTTAGTCATATTAGAAGCCACCTCTTGAGTAGCACCAAGTTTTGTACTTAATTTGCTTACAACATGCTTATATGCATTAACTAAACTTGTGGTTTTATTAACAAGTTCCTCATCAGCTGAGACTTTAATTGTTTTTCTCACTGTGTTTTGAATTAATCTAGTTAATTTACGTTCATTATTAACCATTTCAGCATAATTACCTTGGTCAATAGCTTCTTTAAGATCATCAATTGTTAAAATAATATCTGCTTTTTCGGTGTCAAATTGTTCAGGAATAACTTCATTAATATTTCTAGCTGAAACAATTAATGCTTGATAACCATCAAGGATAGTCATCTCATGAGCCAATTTTCTATTTGATTTCTCAACCCTACTAATATCACCATCTACTGCAATTATTCTTTTACGAAGACTTTCACGTTTTTGACTATCTTCATTAATTTTAACCATTTCTTCCATAGTTGCTTTACGTTCAGCACGAATACCTTCTAATAGTTCCTTTTCGTACATATTAGAATAAACTTCAGTAGCCTTTGACTTATCACGAGTAGTTGCTACGGCTCTTATTTTGTTATTTTGCTCATAATCACCTAATAAGCAACCATCTTTAATAGCTTCAATTATCAAGTTCTTATATGGATTAAATGTTGTGCGCTTATTTGTAAGACCTTTAACACATACGCCAATACGTTCAACTGTATCCCAATACCTTGCAAGAGCATTATGTTCATATTCAGTTAAATTATTTTTTTTACTCAATGTATTAATTTGTTGACTAGCATATAAACCTTGCTCTAACAAATATTTTAATCCATGATATGCAAGATCTTCGTTTTCTTTAATTAACTTCTTTAAATTACGTCTAGAATATACAGCACCATCACTTAATACAAATTTCTTAATTTGAGGACTATCTTCAAGCAATTGAGTATATGCCAAAGCACGATTTTCATATTCGTTAACAAGTTCAATAGTACCAGCATTTTCTTCCTTACCGCCAATACCTAAATTACGAAAACGTGACTTTGAAAGATTGTGACGATATACTACACCACTATAAACCGCCTGAATACCAGCACCAAGACCTACTGAACTTGCAGCAATTGCACCTAAACCTAAACCTG
>JBKSMT010000140.1:0-11459 GCA_046881945.1 Clostridia bacterium | reverse complement strand
CTTTTGCTACAATTTGTTCAGCATTATCGCTAGGGTCAGCAACTTTACGTGCAAGTTGTGTTGCTTGATGTTTGTTAATACCAAGGCTGGTAAGTACTAGCACAGCATCTTCAATAGCAGTAGGGTCACTTTCAGCGCGTTGCTCAAATAATGGCAATACATATTCATATGGATTAAGTTTATCCTTTAACTCTAACACAATACGTTCAGCAGTCTTTTTACCAATGCCCTTAACGGTTGAAATAAGATGACTATCACCACTTACAATTGAGTTAACCAAATCACTTTGCTTAACGCCTGAAAGTATTTGAATAGCGGTCTTTGCGCCTACACCACTAACTGTGATTAGTTGCAAGAACAAACTCTTTTCCTCAACGCTACTAAATCCAAAAATCAACCACTCATCTTCACGTATAAGTAGATAAGTTGGTAGTTTTACTTGCTCGTCCTCATTTGGAAGATTGCAAAATGCCGAGTTAGTAAGTATAACTTCATATCCTAATCCGCCACATTCAATAACTGCAATTCCCTCATATTTTTCACGCAAAATACCATTAATAAATGCTAACATAAACTTTCCTTTTAATCAATTAGTTTTATTATACCAAGTTTATCAAATAAAATCAAGCAATAAAAAAACCTTTAACCAAAATACATCAAAATTAGTTAAAGGTTAAATTTTAAATTTATCAATAAATCGATTAGCCAATAATAAAGTCACCCTCAATTCCATCTTTTCTAACAAAAGTTTTAGTTGAACTTAGATTATTTTTCCTTTCAGCATTACAATCTTTACAAAACTCAATATAATGTGTTTTAGCCAATTTTTTAGCTTCAGTTATAGAAATATTTTGCTTATCAAGTTGTACATATTTTGAAAAAGGTTTTAATGTTCTAATTTGACTTTCATTTACTGTCACATGATTACGCAAATCATAATACCGTGTATCATCTTTCTTTAACAATAATGACACAACCCCGACACTATTATTAAAATAGGTTGCAAAATAAAAATCATTAACATCATGTTTTATCATATTTTGAATTATCATATAATCCTCTCTTTTCGTTTAGGCGTATTATATTACATATTACAAATTTTGTCAATAGCCAAATAAAAAACATACTTGCAAATTTACAAATATGTTTTTAATTTTATTTAAATACCTTGCCTTACATATTTTTTATAAACAAATCTTCCTTTTCCCTTACTACATCTCTACAATAATACATATAATGATCTGTAGCCAAATCTATACCTTCAGTTATAGTAATCTTTTGCTTATCAATTTGCATATATTTCGAAAAAGGTTTTATTGCTCTAACCCGACTTTCATCAACCACTATGTCATGACGCAAATCATAATAATGCTTATCATCTTTCTTTAACAATAATGCTACAGCATTGACACTAATATTAAACGCAAAATAAAAATCATCAACATTATGTTTTATCATTTTTTGAATTATCATATAATCCTCTCTTTTTGTTTAGCCGTATTATATTACATATTACAAATTTTGTCAATAGGCAAATAAAAAACATACTTGCAAATTTACAAATATGCTTTAGTTTTTTATTTATGTTGTTTATTATAATCTTTAGCCAATTTTAAAAAGTACTTTTCATCTTCTGCATTAATGCTAACTTGACTATTATAAATTTTTGCAAGTTCTTTTAATTTTACATCAATTTTTTCTTTTTTCATTAATAACTTGGCAGCCTTTTTCACTTCTTTTTCTCCTAAAACTTTCATATATTCCCTCCTTTTTAAATTGTCAAATATTCTTACAACGTCTATCTCATCTCCACGACATAACACAATACTCAATAAATTAATACATCTAGCAATATAAATCGATAAATTAAATTGCTAGTGTACACAACCCTTACACTCTATTATCGGCTAAAATACTACTTGTTTGGATATGGCAAAGTGCAACAGCAAGTGCGTCCGCCGCGTCATCTGGGCGTGGAATACTTTCAAGCCCAAGAATAGACTTAACCATATATTGCACTTGCTTTTTTTCAGCACGACCAACACCAGTTAACGCCTGCTTAATTTGAAGCGGAGTATATTCGTACAAATTGTCCATTTTTAACTTACAAGCAAGTAGCAAAACTCCACGCGCTTGTGCTACTGGTACAGCAGTTTTTTGGTTATTATTAAAAAACAATTCTTCAAACGCAACTTCATCTGGCTTAAAGTTATCAATTAACTCATTAGTGGCATCAAAAATAACTTTAAGTCGTTCACTCATAGGCATATTTTTAGGTGTAGTAATAACACCATAATCAATTACTTTGTTACCATTACTTTCCACCACTCCAAAACCTACAATATTATATCCAGGGTCGATACCTAAAACTCTCATAAACACTCCTTAACTAAAAATGCCATACCAAACGGAATGACATTTATTAATACTTACATTTATACAACACAATTAATTTAGCGCAAGTTCGTCCTCATTAATCTTATTAAACAATTCTAAGAACATTTTAGCCTGTTCCTTAATTTCATCCCTAACTGCCTTATAACCAACCTTTACAGTATCTATCTTGTCCAAAATACGTTTAACAAGCTTAACTTGTTGCTTATATCCATTATCAATACTAGCATCAGTACCTAGTTTGGTTTTAAGTTGCTTATAGGTATCACAGCACATAGCAACTTCCTGCTTATAAGTTTTACGGCAAGCCTTAGCGTCGTCCATAATGGCGTCAACGCTGACCACTTGATTATCATGCTCAACCTTTAAAGCCTTGGCATCTTTGCGCACTTTTGCAATGCGCATTTTGGCAGGCTTATTAGAGGTAGTTAACTGTACATACTCGCTACGCAAATCAAGTAATTGCTCGTACTTTTCACCAAGTTCTGCCTTAATTTGCTTAGTTTGCTCCAAGTTTGCAACAAAAAGGTTATAAGTTGCAAACAACTTTTCCCTACAACCATTTATCAATTCTAGTATTTTTAAAAATTTTTCTTGCGCTTTTGTTTTTTCCATAGTTTGTCCCCTTGTATTGTTGATTTTATAAATACGATATAATCTTATAGTTTTTAATTATTAGTCTTCTTCTAAGTTATGAATAACCTCTTGCACATCATCACTTTCATCAAGTTTTGCAAGCATTTTTTCAAACGTTTCGCGTTGATGTTCGTTTAATGTAACATAATTTTGAGGTATCATTTCAACTTCTGATGACAATACTGTATAGCCAGCATCACTAAATGCACCGCCTACGCGGTTAACTTCGCTAGCAGTAGGTTCAGTAAATATTGTAAATACTTCATCATCTTCGCAATCCAATGCTTCAACTTCTAGCGCAAGTTCCATAGCCTTATCAGCATCAAAATCAGCAGTTTTTTCAAGTACTACTACACCCTTGTTTTCAAACATATAAGTTACACTACCTGTTGCACCCAAACTACCACCAAACTTATCAAAAGCATGACGAACATCTGATATTGTTCGGTTTTTGTTATCGGTTAAGCATTTAACAACAACCGCCACACCGCCTACACCATAACCTTCGTATACACTTTCAGTATAATTAGATGTATCCTTATTATTCTTTTCAAGCAATGCCTTAATTTTATCATTAGGCATATTGTTTTGCTTTGCTTTTTGGATAGCATTTTTTAAACTTGGGTTGCTATCAGGGTCACTACCACTAGCCATAGCCACCATAATTTGACGGCCTAGCATTGTAAATATTTTTGCACGTTGTGCATCAGACTTTTCCTTACGACCCTTAATATTATTCCATTTACTGTGTCCTGACATTAATTTTCTCCTTTAAACATTTCATACATTAATATACTACCAGCAACACCTGCATTTAAACTTTCAACCCTATTAGTCATAGGTATTTTAACAGCCATATCGCTAGCCTGAATTAACTCGGCACTTACACCGTTTCCTTCATTACCTATTATAACACCAATTCTTTGTTTTGGCAAACGATTTTTGCCTAAAATATCGGCATTTAGCGTTGTTGATATTAATTTATCACAAATTTTATCCTTATTTTTAATAAGTTCCGCCCTTGATACAATATGTGCATTTATTTTAAATATCCCACCCATACTGCCACGCACTACTTTTTCGCTATAAATATCGGGGCAATCAATAAAATATATATCATTAAATCCAAATGCCATTGCGCTACGAATAAGCGTACCAATATTACCAGGATCTTGAAGATTATCAAGTATCAAACTATTGCCTATAGGGAATTTATCTTCAAACTGCTTAGGTATTTCGCACACGCAAATAATATCTTGTGGGGTTTCAGTTGTGCTAATAGACTTAATTACATCATAATCCACAACACAAACATTAGGAAAATCGTTATATTTAAACTCATTTGATGTAATGGTGCGATTAATTGCATAATTTGAGTTTAATACTTCTTCACAAAGCTTGGAACCCTCTACTAAAAATAATCCCTCACTTTTTCGATATTTTTTGTCTTTTAATTTTTTCAAATATTTAATTTCAATATTAGTTAATTTCATTATACAACTAATTGAACAGATATTCAACTTCTCCTTAATTTTATTATAATAAACCACTACAAATTAGTCAAGTATATAACACAAAAACTATCATAAAGCATTAAAAAAAATTGGGAATAAACCCAACTTTTAAATACATAATCCTACTAGATAAATATTGTTTTATTACAAGATTGCAATTTCAACTTCATCACTATATTCAACATTATCTGATTTAGGTGCACGAAGCCAATAAGTACCTTTCATAGCTTCAACTGTTTTTTTATCAACGCTTTGACCAAATGGAATATGGAAAGCATAAATATTTTCAGCAGTAGTATCAATTAACTTACTGATTAATCTATTATTACTTGTAATATTAACATAATCCTTATTGTCTTGACGGATAATATCTACATTTTTATTAATAATCATATTTTCCTCCTTTATAAATTTTGTTTGATTTAGTATTATATGCATTAATATCTATAAATGTTCCTAAAATCATAAAAACATTTCACGCGCGTAGGCGCCATGTATTATTATATAGTACAATGCATATTTTATGGCATAAAAAATACCACGAATACAAGCGATTTGTGGTATCTTTTGTCGAAATTTATCTAATATGCTTAACCTTTAACCAAGTCGCAAAGTTTGTTAAAGCTTGCAACATCGTTAACTGCCATATCAGCCAAAACCTTGCGGTTAAGGTCAATATTCTTGTTCTTTAATCCATTGATAAATACGCTGTAGCTTAAGCCATTAGCACGGCAACCAGCATTAATACGTACAATCCATAAACGACGCATATCTCTTTTCTTCAATTTACGTCCAACATAAGCATATTGTCCAGATTTCATAACTGCTTGACGAGCAACACGATATAGTTTGCTCTTAGCACCACGATAACCTTTAGCTTGTTTTAAAATAGCTCTTCTTTTCTTTAAAGCGTTTACACTTCTCTTAATTCTCATAATTTACCTCCTACTTTTGTCCTAACATAGCTTTTACGTTTTTAGCATCAGATGCGTGAACGTATCCGGTTGAACGTAAAAATCTCTTTCTTTTTCTAGTCTTTTTAGCTAGGATGTGGTTTTTGTTGCAGTGAGCACATTTAATTGTTCCGTTAGAATTAACAGTAAAACGCTTAGCAGCTGCTTTTCTTGTTTTAATTTTTGGCATAATAATATTTCTCCTTTTTATTGTTTTGTAAATAAATTACTTTTTAATAGGTATCAAATACATAAAGATATTTCTTCCAGTAACTTCTGGTTTCTTATCCATTGAGCCGAATTCTTGAAGCATTTCGGCAAACTTAGTCATAATATCAATTCCTTGTTGTGGGCGTGCCATTTGACGACCTGACATACGGATATTGACCTTAACCTTACTACCATCTTGCAAAAATTTGCTAACTTGATTTGCTTTAGTTTGCAAATCATGGTCGCCAATTGTCATAGATAATGACATTTCCTTCAACTTTGCAGTCTTTTGAGCCTTTTTTTGGTCCTTCAACTTTTTAAGTTGGTCAAACTTGTGCTTGCCATAATCCATAATTTTGCATACTGGTGGCTTAGCATCTGGTGCAATCATCACTAGGTCTAAACCATATTCACGTGCCTTAGCGTTTGCTTCAGCGCCACTAACCATGCCTAATTGTTCACCTTCTGGTCCAATTAGACGAACTTGAGATTCAACGATTTGCTCGTTTTTCAATGACTCTTTTATAATAAACCTCCGTACCATAAAAAAATGGTTTCTTTACGTAAAAGAACCCACTACTCAATAAAAATTATAATTAATTTTTAAAACCTCAGTCACTACCAAATTGTTCCTGGGTGAGAAGTGGCACTCCTACTTAAACAACCATATTCTACCACACTCAAATCCAAATGTCAACACTTTTTACAAAATTTTTAAAAAATCTTTCAAAATAAAAAATCTACCCATTAAGGATAGATTAAATTGGAATTTATTATTATTTTATTGCACAATAATTAAATGGAAGTATAAAATTTAAGTTTGTATACGTATTTAAATATTCAACTTGTATTTCATTTTTAGAATTTACAGTAACTTCAATTGACCTTGTCTCACCATTATCAACAATCTCTGAATAATAGATTTTAACATTATCTATAATTTTAGAATCATATGTAAACTGTTCGCCATTTTCTATAATTGTTTCATATACCGTAAATAAATTTGGTGCAGCTTCATTATTTAAAATATCTTCCCAATAGTAATATAATCTATTATCATCTGAAAAAATTATATAATGGCAACTAAAGGCACCATCTTGAGATATTGATATTGGTCCTGTTTTCTTCATATATATTTTTTCCATTCTAATATCTGCGGGTTCTGGATTACTTGTTTTATTCTTACACCCTGTCAGTAGCGTCCCGCCACCTAATGTTAGCACGCAAATTAATGCAATGCTTAAAATTGTTTTAAATTTTTTCATAACTTTCTCCTTTTCGCTACTTTTAGCATATACTCGAATTATACCATGGGGGGGGGTAAAGTCAACTAAATTTAAAAATTTTTTCAAAAAATAAAGCCCGTGATTTTTTACGGGCTTTTAATGTATTATTGTTTTGTTTTAATTATTTGATAATAATTGTGACTTGATATACTTTATCCAAGTAGGAATATTTTGTTCTTGCTCTTGCTTTGTGGTGTGGCGCATATGCCCAGTGTATGCTGTGTTAAAGTCTAGTTTTAGCAAGTGATTTAGGCTTACAATCAAGCGCTTTGGATTGCCTGTGGTTAAATCAGTACGTCCAACCGCCCTTGCAAAACACGTATCACCTGTAAACAATGTCTTATGTTGCTCGGTATCGCTAATATCTTGCTTATTGTTTAACATGTCTAAGATTTGTTCGCTATTATCCTCTACTTGGTGGTCAATACACAAATAGCACATACTATCTTCGCTATGTCCAGGTGTATAAATTGCCTTGACATCAATTCCCGCTATATGCAAAGTTTCCTTGCCCTTAATATAATGGATGTTTTCAGCATCAAAAATAATTTCGTGAACAAAAAATCTGCTTACATTAAGTACTGGGTCATGTAAAAACTTTTTACTATGTTCATTCATATATATTGGGCAACCAAAAGCAATTTCGTATGCATCAATATTAGATATGTGATCAAAGTGTGCATGTGTAATCAGTATTGCTTCAACGCATTTATCACCCACAACGTTCATTACATCTTCAAGACTTGCACCCGCATCAACAATAATACATTTATCACCTATTGTTATAATGTGAGTGTTCTGCTTTAATTCACTATCCGCCCAATTTGTACGTATTGTAGTAACTTTCATACTTTTCTCCGTGAATTAGTATATAAAAAACACTTTTTAAAGTCAAACCATTAAACCTATTTTTATTAATTAAATATATTAAAAAGGAGATTAATCAAATCTCCTTACTTTTTGTTATCGTTTGAATGACGAGCAAGATAAGTAACTCGAGGAATATAGTCACCATTAATTTTGTTAATATAATCGGAATCTTTTGATATTCCATTATATTCCTTAAGTAATTTTTTAATACGTCCACTATCTGTTGTTTCTTCAATTTCTTTTTCAATTTGTTTCTTGCGCTCAATTTGAATTTTTAAACTACGTTCTTCCTCAGTGTAATCCATCTTAGCCAATTCCAATCCAGTTAACATCAAATCCTTATTAACGCCATCACAACCTGCTAATACAAACATATTAAAAGGTTCCCCACGAAGTAGTGCAACACGTTCAAAATCTTTAATATTGCTACCGGGTACATGCTCTACAAACAATCTACTGCAAGCACTTCCCCTGCTATGTAAAGCACATTTTTCAAGATGTTTAAATCTAGGTGATCGACCTTTACGATCATATTCCTCATTAGCCTTTTCAACAATATAATTAATATCAAAAGTTCTACCACCCAATCTTGTAGCAAATTTTTGACGTTCAAACCCCTCTAACAATTCATATACACCATAATATTTTAAAATATCGCTTTCAGATATTTTTTCACTTTCCCTATTAGCATCAAACTGAGAACGCACTTTTTTATCCTTAAATTGTTCAGGGAATTCATCTCGATAGTCTTCAATTAATTTTTCAATAAACTTTTCAACCCAAAAAGTATTTTTAGTTTGAACAGCCTTTTCAATAAATGGATGAATTTCGGCACCTGGAACATTGCATACAAAATAATATCCTATTTCCATATTACCCTTTTCCAACACTATTTGTTGCAAGCGCTTGATATCAGCTCCCTTTGAATATCTAGCAAAAAAATATAACAAAGATATTTTGTTACTATCAATCACCTTTTCTTCAACCTCAACGAAGCTATCGCTACGACCTTCAGTTTCATAAATTTCGTTAGAACGTTCAATATTTTTCAACATATTAAAATCCCCTTTCAATATTTACTTATAGTATATAACAAGATTTGTCGCTTGTCAATAGGCAAATTAAAAATTCATTATAAAAAACACTAATATTGTTTTACACACATTAGTACAATGTAAATTTTAATATTAGTGTTTAATTATCTATACAGTTAAACTTTTGGTAGCAATATTATTTAGTATTTCTGCCTTAAATTCATCAAGCGACATAGCGACAGTTTCTTGACTACCACGTTTACGTACAGCAACAGTACCATCTTCCATTTCTCTATCTCCTAGTACTAGGATATAAGGTGTTTTTTCAAGTACTGCACTACGTATCTTTTTGCCAACACTTTCATTATCAAGGTCAGTTTCAACACGCAAACCACAATCACTTAAACTATCCGCCACCTTAATGGCATAGTCATTATTCTTTTCGCTAACAGTAATTACCTTTACTTGATTTGGTGATAACCATGTAGGGAAAGCACCAGCATACTTTTCAATCAAATAAGCCAAAGTACGTTCATAGCAACCGATACTTGTGCGATGTATAATATAAGGATTTTTCTTAATACCATCACTATCAGTATATTCCATACCAAATTTTTGAGCAAGTAGTTGGTCAATTTGGATTGTAATAAGAGTATCTTCCTTACCCCAAACATTACGTATTTGGATATCTAATTTTGGTCCATAGAAAGCAGCTTCGCCAATACCTATTTCATAAGGTATTTCAAGTTTATCAAGAATATTTTTCATAATACCTTGCGCTTCAGCCCATTGTTCATCAGTACCAATATACTTAGCACGATTATCCGGATCCCATTGCGAGAAACGATAAGATGCATCTTCATATAATCCCAAAGTCTTTAGCATATAAATTGCTAGTTCCAAACAACGCTTAAATTCATCTTCAAGTTGGTCAGGAGTACACATTAAGTGACCTTCACTAATAGTAAATTGGCGCACACGAATTAAGCCATGCATTTCGCCACTTTCCTCATTTCTAAATAATGTTGATGTTTCGTTATAACGAAGTGGCAAATCCTTATATGACCTAGGTTGATTTAAATATGCTTGATATTGGAAAGGACAAGTCATAGGTCGAAGTGCAAACACTTCCTTATCCTTATTTTCGTCTCCTAACACAAACATACCATCTTTGTAATGATCCCAGTGACCAGAAATCTTGTATAAATCACTTTTTGCCATAAATGGAGTTTTTGTTAATAACCAACCGCGCTTCTGTTCCTCATCTTCTACAAAACGTTGTAATAATTGTACTATTCTTGCACCCTTTGGTAGCAATATAGGCAAGCCTTGACCGATATAATCAACAGTTGTAAACAATCCTAACTCTCTACCTAATTTATTATGGTCGCGCTTTAGGGCTTCTTCCATTTGATGAATATATGCCTTCAAGTCGTTTTTATCAAGGAAACCATACACGTATACACGTTGCAACATCTTGTTCTTTTCGCTACCGCGCCAGTAAGCACCACTTACGCGATTGATTTTGTAGGCAAAACCACGCAAGAACTTAGTATTTTCAACGTGTGGACCGCGACAAAGGTCATAGAAATCATCACCAGTGCGATACATTGTAATTAATTCGCCTTCTGGTAATTCGTTAATAAGTTCCACTTTATAAGGATTATCCTTAAACTTTTCAAGTGCTTCTTCCCTAGTTAGTTCAAAACGCACAAAATCTTCGTTATTGCATATAATTTCACGCATTTTATCTTCAATCTTGCCAAAATCTTCTGGTTTAATTGATTGCTCCATATCTATATCATAGTAAAAACCATTATCAATAGCAGGACCAATAGCCAACTTTACATCACCCCAAATACTCTTAATCGCTTTAGCAAGCACGTGGCTCATACTATGACGATACATTTCTTGTTTTTGTTGTAATTCTTTTTGTTTTTCTAAATCTTTTTCTTCCATTTTTATTTTCTCCCTTAATTTTTATAATTTATCTTTCAACGGTTTCAAGATAAATTTTATCTTCAAATCCGCCACGTTTTTCACGTTTTTTTACTCTTTCTTTTTCTACTTCTTCCATATTGATATTTTTGTGCTTTGCAATGGCGTATATCACTTCCATTAAGTCGGCAAGTTCTTCTGGGTCGTCGTTTTCAATAAATTCATTTGCCTCTTCAAACAACTTTTTATGAAGTTCATCTAAATATTCATCATCACTTAATGTATGATATATAGGATTTTCGCCATTTGCCTTAATAATTTCAATAATTCTATCTCTAACTAACTTACCATAACTCATAGTTATATCCTTAATTATTACCGCCCAAGGCGGTGGTTAGAGCAAGCGCTAGCTGGTCTGGACAAGATGTTGATTTAAAACCACATTTAATGTCCTTACACTTTGCTATAACATCTTCTGGTGTCATACCCTCAACCAGTGCTGAAATACCCTTTAAATTACCATTACAGCCACCCAAAAACTTAACATTGCTAACCTTGCCATCAATAATGTCAAAATCAATTTGGACGCTACATGTGCCTTTAGTTTTGTACGAATAATGCATA
>JBKSMT010000139.1:0-2643 GCA_046881945.1 Clostridia bacterium | reverse complement strand
AAACGACACTTTATCTTCATTATTGGACACTTTTGCACGAGGTATGGAAACTAACGATATGAAGAGTTTTAACACATACTTGCAAGCCAACTATGACAAGATTAAACCTTATGTAAATGCTATTAAATATACATATAATATGGATTTTCATATATACAAAGATAATGATACCCAATTCACTCAATCGTTATCACCTTCCAACAGTTCATTATATAATCTAATTATTAATTATTCGTTAGTATACTTGCAACAACAAACCAATACCCAGATTGAAAAACTTAACACTGGCGAATTAAAAATAACTAAAAAAGCTGATTCGGATTTGACCTTCTTTTATACATACAGCCCTTATTCACTAGTCATATCTAATATCAAAGATGATTTAACCAATCCAGAAAAAGGATATTCCATATTAAACGAGGAAGCAATTGTTGAGGTAATAACCATATTGTTTAGAATGGATATCAGCGCGTACAAATCAATGGACGTTGGATTGTTTAATGAAATGATTGATAATGAAAAATTTATCAAATCACAATACAAAATTCTTAATGGCAGTTGGAACAACAACCAAGTTTATATTGATAACACAACTGGTAAGCCTTGTGTTGACACTGTGCTTGTATTAAACGATAATAACGAATTAGATGATTATTTATTATACTCACTAGGCTTTATTGATGATAGCGAAATGGACAATTTATTCAACTCAATGATGGAAGACAAACCTTATAGTATTAAAATTGACTATAATCGAGTTGTTGGTAGCGAATTTAAATTATATTTAAAAAGTGACACATACTACAATAATGGCACTAAATATGTGCAAACTGATACCAAAACACCAAGTGATGAATTTAAAGATAACTATATAATTATGCGTATTAGTGGTATTGTGAAAATAAATGAAGAAACTAAAGGTGGCGCATTAGACGAAGGTTTAGTATACCCTAAAGCATTAACCGATTATTGTATTAATAAGTATAATACTTCCGCTCCTGTAATTGCCGAAAATCTTGCAGCTATTGATAAGGGTAGCCCTAAATCAATTTCAATATATGCCAATAGTTTTGAACTAAAAAAAGTGATTGAGGACTTTATTGGCGAATACAATGCTCAAGTTGGTGAGGACCAAAAAATTACATACACCGACTATATGGGATTAATGATGTCAATGGTAGGCTCAATTGTAGATACTGTATCCTATGTACTTATTGCATTTGTGTCTGTTTCCCTAGTAGTTTCAAGTATTATGATTGGAATTATTACATATATTTCAGTATTAGAACGTACTAAGGAAATTGGCGTACTACGTAGCGTTGGTGCATCTAAACGCGATATTAAACGCGTATTTACTGCCGAAAGTTTAATTATAGGATTTACTGCCGGAACTATTGGAATTTTAATCACATTATTATTATGCATACCTATTAACTTAATAATGAAAGCCTTTACAGGTATTGCTACTATTGCCTCACTTCCTGTTGTTGGTGGAATTATATTAATATTAATAAGTATGTTGCTAACATTTATTGCAGGTCTAATTCCTGCCAAACTTGCATCTAAAAAAGACCCTGTTATTGCATTAAGGTCTGAGTAGAAGGAGAATATTATGCAAAAGAAAAAACTTAATTATCCATACTACTTTATTCAACTAGTATTAGTTGGTCTTTTAATAATGTTTATTTGTACTTATTTTTGTAATGTACAAGCGACTGAACCGTTTAGACAAAGTAAAGATAATATTGAAAGATGTGTATATTGCCTACTATTTTCATTTCTTCCTTATATTTTACGTAAATGGAATATTCACTCAACACGAACCCTTCAAGTATATTTCCTATTAGCAATCATTGTTCACTTTATACTTGGAGGAACATTACAATATTATCGTGATGTTTGGTTCTTTAGTTTTATAGTCCACCTAATTAATAGTTTCCTAATTGCAACTATAATTTATGGCATGCTATTACGTCACTGCAAAAATCAAAGCAAATTCTTTATGTTTATTTCAACCGTAGCCTTTACAGCTCTAGTAGGCGTGTTATGGGAAGTATGCGAATATGCAATAGATAGAATGGTTGCTGGAAGTAATATGCAACGTTTTAATAATTCAGTTACTGGCGAAGCATTTATTGGTCAACGAGCACTTCAAGATACTATGATTGACTTAATGATGGATACTCTTGGCGGAGTAATGGCTGGTTTATACTTTGCATTTGCTAATATTAAAGGCGTTCCTTTGTATAAGTTCCTTGAATTAAAATATGTTAAATCTGAAGATCCTAATATATCATATCAAACTGACGAAGTAAAAATTGCTAAATTAGAACAAGCAAAAATTGAAAAGAAAACTATTAAATTAGAACAAAAAAATATTAAAAATAAGAAAAAGCTTGAATTTAAAAATCAAAGAGCTATTGACAAACAGATTAACAAACAAGAAAAGAAATTTAAAAAGAAAAATAATAAACACCATAAGGAAATAAAAATTAAAACCGATATTGATAACAAAACTATTAATCAAGTAAATAAAAAAATCAAAAAAATAGATAATCAAAAAGTTAAAAACAAACAAAATTCTAACAATGATAAAACATTAACCGATTAGGAGTGTCATATGAATAAATTACCTGTAATTTT
>JBKSMT010000138.1:0-3055 GCA_046881945.1 Clostridia bacterium | reverse complement strand
AACTAAATTACAAAAGTACAAACGACCAACTAAATTATGGCAAAATTATTGATGAATTTAGCTATGGTATTGCTTTTGATAGTTATGAAATCATGGAAAATTTAATTAATTTACTATATTATTAAGGAGAACTTATGGACTACAATAAATTAGCGGATTTGCTTTATCCGCATACTACTAAAACGATACAGGATTACTTCAATTTATATCCTGCCCGCAATCTTCCTGAAGGTGCTGAAGTTACACGTTTTGCACCAAGTCCTACAGGATATTTACATATAGGTCACTTTTGTGGCGCAACCACTGACCTTATGTTAGCAAAAGCAAGCAATGGAATATTTTATTTTAGACTTGAAGACACCGACGGCAAACGAACTATTGATGGAGCCGACAAGATTGCGCTTACCGTTCTTAATAAATTTGGAATAACCCCTGACGAAGGATATTTATTAAACGGCCAAGTTGGAGAGTATGGACCCTACAAACAAAGTGAACGTATTGAAATTTATAATACCTTTGCTAAATATCTAGTATCAAAAGGAAATGCTTATCCTTGCTTTTGTAAAAAGCGTGAAAATAAAGAAGAAATATTACAAGAACGCACCGAACAACTTACAAACAACAATACTATCGAAACTAAGGATCCTTGCAGAGATTTAACACTAGAACAAGTTATTGAGCACTTAAATAATGGCGATGAGTGGGCATTAAGATTTAAATCTACAAGCAAAGAAGGCGAAACCTTTACTTATGTTGATGTCGCTAAAGGTGAACGTACTATCCCTAAAAACACAATGGATTATGTAATAATTAAAAGCAATGGAGTTCCCGTATATCACTTTGGACATGTTGTTGATGATATACTTATGCACACAACAACCGTAGTGCGTGGAAACGAGTGGATGGGCACACTTCCTTTACATGTTGAAATGTTTGAAGCATTTGGCTTTAAAGCACCCAAATATGTCCACACCTGTTTAATTATGAAAAAAGATGAAAATACTGGAAATACTCGTAAAATTTCTAAACGTCTTGACCCTGAAGCCGATATGAGATTTTATTTAACCAACGGATATCCTATTGAGGCAGTTAATAGATATGTTATGAATCTAATTAATAGCGAATATGAGCCTTGGGCTTTGGCTAACCCTAACTCACCTTTAAGCGAATATCCTTTTAACCCTAATAATTTAACAACATCTGACCCAATGTTTGATATTATTAAACTTAATGATATATCAAAAACAGTTATTTCAAAATATTCAACTGAAGAAGTACTAAACAATATACTTACTTGGGCTAAGGAATACAATCCTGCAAATTATGAGATTATACATAATAATAAGCATTTATTTAAATCAGTTTTATCAATCGACCGTGAATGTGACCGCCCTCGTAAAGATATTACCAAATTTGATGAAGTAGTTAAACTTTATGATTATATACTTCCCAACTTTATAGTAACTGAAGGAATCGACTTTGGCGTTGTGGATAAGATTAGATTAAAACAATTTATGATTGAATACACCAATAATTATAGCGAAGCATTGGATAATAGCGCATGGTTTGCCGACATTAAACAAATTGCACTAAACAATAGATTTGGAGATATGAAGGATTACAAAAAGAACCCTGAACTTTACGCTGGAAGTGTAGCAGATGCCGTTAAATTTGTGCGTTTTGCTATAACAGGACGCATTAATACGCCAGAACTTTATACCATTATGAAAACCATAACTAAGGAAGTTTGTGTGGCAAGATTGCAACAATTTATTGAAAATAACCTATAAAATTTATTTAAAACATTATTATATTTAAGGCCTATTTAATATTAATAGGCTTTTCTTATATATTTTTTTTCAAAAACCCTATTGACACTTTGTGGTATTTTTGATATACTATCAATATAATTAATATGCATTTAGTTAGGAGGTATATATATTATGGCTACTAAAAATAGTTCAAAACAATCAAGAAAAAGAAAAACAAATACTGCATTACAAGGTAAAACACGTGCTAGATTTCTTGCCGTAGGAGCTGCCGCAGGTGTTGTATCACTAGCAATTTTAGGCTCATCTATTTCAAATAAATTAAGTAATCGTCCTTTAGGTCCTGAAAACCCTTATGACAACTCTTTTATGACCGATAATTTTGAAGATACCACTCCAGGTTATGAAACCGACAATCTTGTTCAAGAACCAAGCATTAACACTGAAGAAATTACTGATGCTGAAATCGACAGCGAAACTAACACTGATGAATACGTAGATTTTGAAACTGAAACAACTTTACCAGAGCTTGAAGAACCTGTTGTTACAGAACCCGTTGTAGATAAAGACGAGTTAGGTGCCGAATTCACTGATGTATTGGCTAAATTAACCAATAAATCAAAAGATTATATTAATGCCATTACTGGCAGTACTCCAAATTTAACAATTACCGGATTTAGTGCAATTACTATTGACTCAAATAATTGCAATGTACTATTATTAGGTCAAGCTAATATCGGAGGCAAATTTAACAACTTTACTTCAACAATGACTAATACAGATGTTAGCCTTGAAATATACAATTTATCAAGCGACAATGTTACTGAAGATGCATTTATCAGTGCTTTAGACCAATTATTATCAAGTGAAACCACTGAATTTAAACTTCAACTTAAACAACATTTTGACCTTTCTAATAAACAAGATGTTATCGATACAATCCTTAACACACGTTTGGACGAATTAACAGCTTTAAATTCAGATAACCAAGCAGTATTAGATGAAATATCACATATAAACAAATTACTTACTGATACAAGCGGTCTAAAATTAAACGTATTACTTAATAATCGCACATCTGTAGATGGTGGTTATAATTACTCATTTACAGTATCAGTTAACACAGGTAAGTACTTTTACACTTCGGATAATTCATTCGTATCTAAACGTATACTTGCTACTACTGCACTTAAGCAAACTATGGAGGCACATTTAACTAATCCAGATGAATTCAGCATAAACGCAATACCTTCAACAGCAGTTAACCAAGCATTACATATTATTAA
>JBKSMT010000137.1:0-7376 GCA_046881945.1 Clostridia bacterium | reverse complement strand
AAATCGAAAACGAATACCATAATTTCTCCTTTTATATCGAGTTTAGCATATAATGAACAAAGTTTCAATATAGACTTTTAAATTTTATGAAATAAAAAAATAAAATATAACAAAAAAAACACGGAGTTGTCCGTGTCTTTGGTGCGTCGTAAGAGATTCGAACTCCTGGCCTTTGGTTCCGTAGACCAACGCTCTATCCAGCTGAGCTAACGACGCATATATATGAAATTGCAAGTAATGATTGCATTACTCACAATGCTTCATATAGTATATAATATTTTTTTTGCGTTGTCAACTACTTTTTAAAAAATATTTTCAAGTTTTAAATTAATATACCACTATTGATTTGTTTAAATTAATGTGTTATACTATTTTAGTAGGAGTAATTTATGGTTGAATTTGATAAATACGGAAATAAGACAAGTGATGAAAGTTTTAAACGCGACATAGATAAACAAGATGTCGCTTATCGTAAAAAGGTTAAACTTACATTTGAAAAGCGTTTAAAGGATATTTTGCCTCAGAATTACAATCTTTGTTTTCATGGTACTCCTATTTGGAATTGCAAGCAAATATTAAAATCAGGTAATATTTCGTCACTAGCTGATAGAGTTGGAGAAAGAGAGAATATATTGCCTATACATAACAAAATATATGTATCAACAATTAATAATTTATGGTTTACAATTAGATATCATGCTGATTTATCAAATTACAATTACCCAGCAGGCTGTATTTTTGTAATTGAGCCTAAAGATGATGAAATTAAAAGTTCTAAACATCAAAATATAATTAATAACATATATTTTGATAAGGAGCCTAAGCGATTAAAGAATATTATTACGACTCCTGAAAATATTGATTTGGTAAAATCATGGGTTATGGAAAGTGGTTTAAAGATTAATGATAGCATAGTAGTAAATTACGAACAATTTTTAACATTATGTCAAGGTTATGATAATAATCAACAATTTAATTTGTAATTTGGTATTGACACGTGGTTAATGGTGTGTTATATTATTAACACATTGGGAGGGATTTATGCGTTTTAGGATAGGTCAGTTATTTTGGTGTAAGATTAATGGAAATCTTGAAGTTTATATGGTTGATGAAATTAATAAGAAATGGCAACAATATCTTTTGACATGCCGTAGCCATGGTCAAAATTTTGGTAAACAAATTTGTTGTGATATAGCAAAATTTGAAAAGGTGACGGTGCCTGAATTACCAGTAATCCCAGTTGATGGTGAGATTGTTGAGGATGATGACCGTATTTATATTAAGGCAAAGGAAGATAAAGTTGAAGACACATGTCAATTATAAAAACTCTCTATTAAATTAGAGAGTTTTTTTGTTTTACATTTCTTCCATTGTTTCCAAGCAAATCAACTTAAATGCTTTGTTCAGTACATTTTTCACTAAATTTAGTAGTTGTAGTTTTGCCTTAACTTGAGGCAAATTGTCGTCTAAAATTTTACATACTGTGTAATATTTATTTAATGTTTTACATATTTCCATACAATATTTTAGTACAATGCTAGGGTCGCGCTTATCAAGAGCAATTTTTACAGTATTTTCAAAATTACAACACATTTTTATAAGTTCAAATGCTTGAACTTGGTCAAAGCATGAATAATCACACTCAATATTATCTAAATCCAGATTTTTTGCTTTGCGCAGTATGCTCATAATACGCGTATAAGTGTATTGCATATAAGGTGCAGTTTCGCCTTCAAAACTAAAAGCACGTTCAATATCAAATATAGCGTCCTTATTACGTTCAATATTAAGTGCGTTAAAACTTAGAACACCTTTTGCCACTTTTAATGCAACGTCTTTAGGGTTTTCGATACTAAATGTACGATTTTTAATTACGTCATTTGCCTTATCTAATACATAGTCAATCAAATCAACAAGTACGGCTTGCTTACCGCGACGTGATGAAATTTTGCCATTTGGTAAACTAAATCTACCATAAGATATATGCTCAAGCCCACCACTAAATGGCATATCTGCAAGTTCTAGAACTTTAAAGAACTGTGCAAAGTGCAATTTTTGTTCAACGGCAGTTAAATATAGCATTGTGTCAAATTTGTAATCATTGTAACGATCAATGGCTGCGGCAATATCACGTGTTGCATACAAACTTGCGCCATCACTACGTCTAACAAGGCATGGAGGCATATCAAATTTTGATAAATCTACAATAGTTGCACCCTCACTTATTGACAATAAGCCTTTTTGTTGTAATAGATTAACAACATTATCTAGGTCATTTGCATAACTTGCTTCACCTTTCCATGAATCAAAGTGGATATCAAGTATGTTGAGCAAACGTTCAGCTTCCTTACGTGCAATTTCAATAATTTGTTCGTATATAGGATAAATTTCCTTATCCTTATCTTCAATCTTTTTAAATATATCACGTGCTAGTTGTTGTAATTTTTCGTCTTCAGCCTCAGCCGCGCAAAACTTAACATAATATTCTTGCAAAGCATCTATTCCGCGGGTTTTAATATCATCATCATTGCCCCACATTTGAAGTCCAGCGATAATTTTGCCGTAAGGAGTACCATAATCACCTATATAGTTGATACGAACAACTTTGTAACCAAAATGTTCAAATAATCTAGCCAAACTTTCACCTAAAAAACTATTTTTAAGATGACCGATATGCATGTATTTAGCAAGGTTTACCGAGCAATAGTCAATACAAACTATTTTTTGATTTGAATTGTGAGTTGGAACTTCAAAATTATTTAATACATTTTCGCTAACTTTTGATTTGTTAAGGAAAAAGTTAACATATCCAGCAACACTTTCAACTTTTTCAATATTGGTGTTGTCCAAATTTAAATTATTTGCGATTTCATCAGCAATAACCATAGGCGACTTATGTAAAGTTTTAGCAAGTGCAAAACAAGGCAAACAGTAATCGCCTTTGCTTGCATCAATACTATCAATAACTAATGAATTTAAATCACCATAATCATTTAATTGATTTAATACATCATATACTTGTTGTTTTAAGTTCATAATAAATTCCTTTTAATTAAATAAATTACCGGCAGTTTTGCTATAAGCGCGCACTAATCCACCAGCGCCAAGTTTAATTCCACCAAAATATCTAACCACTGCAATAAGTGTGTTTTTAGCACCACGTTTTTTAATAACGTTCATAATAGGGGCGCCAGCAGTACCTTTAGGCTCGCCATCATCACTGCATTTTTCAAGTACTTTATCCACACTATAAACATAAGCGTAGCATACGTGATTCGCTTTTTTGTGCTCAAGTTTGATTGAGTTTAAGGTGTTAGAAATATCTTGTTCACACGTTAATTCTTTCATAATACCTATAAAGCGGGACTTGTTGATAATTATTTCGCATGTTTTCATAAATTAATTATAACACAACAAAATAATTTAATCAATAGTTTACAACAAATAATAATTGTGTTATAATATATAACGTATGTATAAATTGCCTAAAAAACATTTAATAGTTTTAAGGATAGTAACTTATGTTACTGTGTTTTTGGCATTGATTTGTAGTTTGGTTGCTGGATTTTTTGTAATATATATTAGAGTTCCTGTAAACGGATTATCAATGTATCCTACTTTAAATTCCTCATATCAGCAAACCAAGAATCGCGATTACGTATATATTAATAGATTTGCAGATGTGAATAATGGCGATATTGTTGTACTGGATTTACGTAAATATGATGCATTTGGTGATTATGCAATTAAACGTTTGGTGGCGGTTGAGGGTGATATTGTAAATATCACTTATGATAGTAACAATATGCAATATAATTTAATTGTTAATAATAAAATTATTGATTATAGACCTTATCAAATAGATGGATATAATACTTTTAGCTGTTTTGAACAATATGTTCATAGGAATATTGATGATGAAACGCGAGTGGTTAAAAATGAAAGTGGCGAAGTTAAAGGTATAAATATTAAGCAAGGAGAAATATTTGTGCTTGGCGATAACTGGGAAACATCTAATGATAGTTCGCGTGTTGGTCCGCTGAAATATAAGGATATTGTTGGCAGAGTTGATATGATTATTAAGCCTAATGAAAATGAGTTGATTAGTGTATTTAAAAGAATATTTTAAATTTTATTAAATAAAATAATATAAAACGTTTGAGTTTTTAAGCTTGTTTGTGATATACTTAATATAATAAGTTGTCAAAGTGTTTTAACTTTGAAAGGGGGAAAATTATGATTTCAATAATAATTAGTGCAGTAATAGCGGTATTTGCTATAGTGATATTATACCTTACAAGAGGTAATATTATTGAATTGCTTGATCGAGATGTTGTAATGTATGACAAAAATTATCAAATTAAATGCGATAATATGAAAGAAGCCTTTGATTGTCTTGACGTCGTTGCATTAAATGGTTTAGATGTTAAAAATAATCCACAATTTGTTGCGCGTGCAAAGGAGGCATATAACGGATTGCTTTGTTGTGTAAATAATCCTAAAATCTATCAAGAATTTTATCGCTTGACTTTAGATACATCTATAGGAGGATTTTCGGTTGAGGACATAGAGAAATTTAAAATAGAGTGTAGAAATGAATTAATTTCTAAGCGTAAAGGTAGAGGAGAGGGATTTAAAGGTGTTGGCAGAGGGTCACTAAATGGTTATGGTGGAATTAGTGGATTATCCACAACACAAGTATCGCAACCTGTTAAGCCTGCTCCGGTTAAAAGGCCACCAGCAAAGCCGGTACAACGCCCACAACCACAACAGCCTAAACTTCCAATAGAAGATGATGAAAATTAGTAAAAAATCTCACAAATTGTGAGATTTTTTTTGATATATTAGTTAGTATGAGATTTTTTAAGATATTCATTAATTAAAGGTTGAAGATTTCCATCCATTACATCTTGCACATCGCTACTTTCATAGTCTGTTCGGTGGTCTTTAATCATTGTGTAAGGTTGGAATACGTAACTGCGGATTTGACTACCCCATTCTATTTTTTTAAGTTCGCCTTTAATTTCTTTCATTTTTTGTTGTTCTTGTTGTAGTTTTAATGACAATAATTTACTTTTTAATATCTTTAAAGCATTTTCACGATTTTGTAGTTGGCTACGTTCGTTTTGACAGGTGACTACAATTCCACTAGGGATATGTGTTATTCGTACTGCCGAGTCGGTTGTATTAACGTGTTGACCTCCTGCACCTGAACTGCGATAGGTGTCGATTTTAATATCATCATTATTAATAATAATTTCATTATCGCTACTAATTTCAGGAGCAACTTCGACACTGGCAAAAGTAGTATGGCGACGCTTAGATGCGTCAAAAGGGGATATTCTAACCAAGCGGTGCACGCCCATTTCTCCTTTAAGTTTGCCATAAACATATTCACCCTTGGCTAAAAATGTGATACTTTTAAGACCAACGCCACCACCGTCCACACTATCAACCACAACAATATCAATATTGTTGCTGGAACAATACATGTTATACATACGATATAGCATATTAACCCAATCTTGTGACTCAGTTCCGCCTGCGCCTGAGTGGATTGTTATTATTGCATTACAACTATCATATTTGCCGTCCATGAGGGTTCGCACATTTAAATTGTCGATTTCATCAGCCAAATTAACAACGTCACAATACATTTCATTTAATGCACTTAAATCATTGCTTTGCTCAATCATTGTTTTAAGTTCGGTTAAACTAGCAAGGCGGTTTTGCAAATTGTTCACAGTATCAAATAATGATTGCAAATTTTTAATTTCCTTATTAGTGTTCATTGCAAATTCAACATTGGACCAAAAAGATAACGACTCACGTTCTTTAAGCAATTCGCCAAGTCGAAAAGAAAGTTCTTTTAAATTAAGGCAAGATTTAGTTAATTCAAATTTTTCAATCAAATCTCCAATTTCTTGTTCAATATTTTCAATATTCATATATCGTTTCCTTAATTAAAGTATACAAAAACAACATTTAAATGTCAAAGAAAAAATGAAAACTAATTGAAGTTTTCATTTAATATATAATTTATTTTGAAGAATTATCATCTAAATTGTGGTTAGATTTTTTTTCATTTACATTTAAATTTGTATTTTCTTCAGCTTGAGTGCTATAAACAAAATCCTCACTATTTATATCTGTTTGTTCTGCTGAAACGGCGGACTTTGTTGATTTGTTAGATGAATTTGTTTTAAATATTTCAAATTCGGTAAGCCATTTAAAGAATTTTATATTGCTTTTGTAAATTAATTTTACAATTACCAAAGCTACAACTGATGCTATAAATCCAACTATAAATCCGCCTAGACAATCGCTAAAGTAGTGCACCATTAAATAAATTCTACTACTAGCCATCAATATTGGCAAAAGCAATATTGGCCAACCATGTTTTTTATTAGTTGTTAGAAATATTGCTATGGCAAATGCGGTTGTGGCAGTGGTATGACCTGATGGAAATGAGTAGCCACTTTCATTAACAGATCCTGCACCTAGCCACCATTTATAAAAAGGACTATCAATATTGCTAAAAGGTCTTGCTCGTTCAATTATATTTTTAAGCAATATATTAGTTAAAATAAAGCCGATTGCTACCGAAACTAGTATTGTTGCACCAACTTTACGCGTACGTTTAAATATTGCAAGTCCTAATCCTATTATTAAAAACAATATCCCCGCCTCTGCAATAAAACTGATACCCTCCATAACAGAGTTTGTGAATTTGCCTCCCCATAAATAGATATTGTGGAAAAATTCGGCTACTTTATAATCTGTTTTATAAATAAAATTATTCATTGGTATTCTCCTTTATATTAGAACTATTGGGTTTATTATTAATTTCAGATTTATCGTTTTTAGGTTGTGTTATAAAATAGAAAGTGATAAACCAGATTAGACAAGTGTATAGCAAACCTATTAAGTTTTCAACTAATCCGTTGAACAAAAGTATGCATAGAAGCAGGTAGTTGGATATTTTGTTACTAAATTTACAATTTTGTTTAAAAGTCCAAACTATTGCCCCTATAAGTATAGCGCTACCAATTACACCAAACTGATTTAAAAATGCTAGATATATACTATGTTCATATTGATTGGTATCAATACGTGGTGCGGTATGACCATTTCCAAATAGGAAAGTTATAGGAGATTTTAAGAATCTTTTAAAGTACTTGCTCCAAATCTCAGTACGTCCAGTTGTAATATTTGAAAATAATGACGAGTAGTTTGAATCAAAAAATCTATGAAACATTTCTATAATATAGTTTTTTAATATCAATGCAACAACCAGTCCGCCAACTAACACGATTCCAAGATAGAGTAAGTATATTTTTTTATTATCAGCTTGAATAAATGAAAGAACAAACCAT
>JBKSMT010000136.1:0-6316 GCA_046881945.1 Clostridia bacterium | reverse complement strand
TCAATCATGCCATCTTTTTCTTCATCAGATAAAGTGTTTACTAAAATGTACATAAGTTCGTACTTGTTCATATTTGACCTCCTTTTGGACTTTTCGGTCTTAAACATATAATTTAAGACAAGGTATGGTTTTACATACGACCCTATAATATCACACTTTAAAAAATTAATCAATAGTTTTTGACAAATTTTTATCATATTTAATTTATTAACATGAAAAATATATTGTATACTCTGTCACACCAAATAAAAAAGACCTTAAGAAAATTCTTAAAGCCTTTATGTTTTATTGATTTAAAGTTTCTTCTTGGATTTCTTCGCAACTATCTTTAACTTCATACTTTTGCAACCAATCAACTACTTCCTCACTGTTTAAATCATTAATAGTTGTGGTCTTTGAAAAGAAATCAATCAAATTTTTAATTATGCGTTGTTCTTTATAATCCACCACATTAATTTTTACACCATGCTCAATTGCGTCTGGATTAAATTCGCAACCCTTAGGTATGGTTATAGACTTAATTCCCTTACAATGCATAAAAGCCTCTGAATCTATATTGCGTAAGGTTGTTGGCAATTTAACTTGTTTTAATTCTATACAACCTCCAAAAGCATAGTCCCCAATACTTTCTACTCCTTCAGGTATTTCAATTGATTGTAGAGATTTACAATTTGCAAACATTTGCTCTCCTATATTTTTAATAGAACTAGGCAATTTTACTTGTTGTAAAGATTGACACATTACAAACATTTCACTCGTAACGCCATTAAATCCTTCTTCAATTTCTACCGACTTCAAATGTGGCATCTCCCTAAAAGCACTATTTACCAAAGTACAGTTTTTAGGAATAAATAAATGTTCAATCTTGTTATACGAAAATGCATTTGGATAAATCATACCTTTTGCAGGTAAATCTATTTCAGTTATTTTATTATTTGAAAAAGCACCTCTATCAATCTTAATTGCATCATTTTCAAAAACAACCTTTTCAATACCACAACAGCCAAATGCATATTCTCCAATATATTTAATATGCTTAGGTATAACCACCTCTTTTAGACCAGAAAATCCATCAACGCATCTAGGACCAATTGCATCAACCTTTGTTAATAGGTATGGCAATTCCTTAACAAAATCACCCTCACACCTTGTCAAAACTCTTGTTCCATTATCCGATTGTTCAATTGTATATTTCATAATTTCTCCTTAAATTTAATTGCATTATACCACACATACACCACCTTGTCAATACCCAATTTTTCACAATTTATAATAAAAAGACCTTAAGTTTCAACTTAAAGCCTTATTATTTTACGCAATTATTATATTGTCACTACCTAGTATTGTATCTAGTTCGTATTTTAGCGATTGACGGATTTCCACCTTTTGAGGCAATTTATATCTTGTTCCAGTTAGTGAGTCCTTTAAATACACATCGCTTTCGCCAGGATATTCTTTTAGCAGTTCGCAAATTTGAGCATGAAATTCCTTATTACTTACATCATAAATCAAACATAAACGAAGTAATGGTGCTTTTTCTTGCTCTTGTTCTGCTGGTTGATTGTTATTTTCAGTTTCTTGCTCTTGTTCAAAATTTTCCTTTACAATACTTTCAATATAATCCACATTAATACTTGTATTTAAACCATCTCGAACAGAAACTTTGCCTTTAATTGCAACTATAGCTTCTTCTTGTAGTACTTCCTTAAACTTCTCGTATATTTTAGGGAACATTACAATATCAAAAGTTCCCATCATATCTTCAACTGTAGCAATAGCCATTTTTTGCCCCGACTTAGTAACAACTGGTTTAACCATAGTAACCACACCGCCACAAGTGACTTGATCGCCATCTTTTAAGCCCGTTTCCACCTCGCCATAATCATCATTAGTAGTTGCCACTTCCTCGTCATCTCCCGAACTAATCATAGAACTATTCATTGTAAAACTTTGCATACGGTCAGCATATTCATCAAGAGGATGTCCTGACAAATACACACCCGCAATTTCCTTTTCAAGATGAAGTTTTACTTTATGAACATATTCAGGAATGTCAGGATATTCAAGGTCATCAACACCTTCATTATTACCAAACAAACTACCAAACATATCTATTTGACCACTCATTGCGCGCTTTTTAGCATCTAACGCACGATTAATTGCAATAGTATAAACGCTCATTAACTGACTTCTCGTTTTGCCAAAACAATCAAATGCACCCGATTGAATTAAACTTTCGATACAACGTTTGTTTAACGCTTGACCATCAACGCGGTTTACAAAATCCATCAAATCCTTAAAGTCGCCACCACGTTCACGTTCGGCAATAATTTCCTCAACCACATTTACGCCAACATTTTTTAGTGCAGCAATACCAAAACGAATAGATTTTCCATCAGTCGAGAAATATGTTTCACTTTTATTAATATCTGGTGGTAACACTTCTAATTTCTTTTGTTTTGCATACGCCACATAAAATTTAATCTTATCAATATTAGTAATACGATTATTTAGGATTGCGGTAATAAATTCTGGCATATAGTAAGTTTTCAAATAAGCCGTTTGATAAGTAATCAACGAATACGCTGCTGCGTGAGATTTATTAAACGCGTACTTTGCAAATCCCGCCATTTCTGCCCAAATCTTTTCAGCAATATCTTGCGGAACGCCACGTTTTAATGCTCCTTCGATTTCGGCAACAAACTTTTCACCCTCATAATGCTCTGGTTCGCCATAAATGAACTTACCACTCATTTTTGCCATTTCCTCTTCTTTCTTTTTACCCATAGCACGACGCACCATGTCCGCTTGACCAAGTGTAAATCCGCCCATTTCTTGACAAATTTTCATAACTTGCTCTTGATATACAATACAGCCATAAGTAACCTTTAATATTGGCTCAAGTATAGGGTGGTCATAAGTTGTATCTTCAGGGTGGTGCTTGTTGTGAACATAACGTGGAATACTATCCATAGGCCCAGGTCGATACAACGACACCGCCGCAATAATATCTTCCAAACAGGTTGGTTGCAATTCCCTCATAAAGCTTTGGAAACCGCCACTTTCGATTTGGAATATACCTTCAGTATCACCCGTTGAAATTAATTTATAAACATTAGGGTCGTCGTAAGTACATTTATCAAAGTCAATTTCTACCCCATGATTTTTCTTAACATAACGTTGACATGCCTTAATATCACTTAAGTTTCGTAGTCCCAAAAAGTCCATTTTTAAGTGACCTAAGTGCTCCATTTCGGCACCTTCGTATTGTGTGGTAATATCGTCACCATTACGCGCAAGTGGAACGTGCTTGTCCAAAATGTCCGCACCAATAATAACACCACACGCGTGAGTTGATGTTTGACGAGGGAAATCTTCTAGTTTAACGGCAATATCTACAACCTTTTTAATTTCTTCATCTTCGTTGTACATATCCACCAGCTCTTGCACCACTTGGTCTGGTCCAGCCTTAGGATCAAAACCAAAACATTTAGGTAGTATCGGTGATTTTAGTTTAGGAATATTTTTAGTAATCTTGTCCAACTTTGAATAAGGCACACGCATAACACGACCAACGTCTTTAATAACGTTTTTTGCTGCCATTGTGCCAAAAGTAATAATACGCGCAATACGATTTTCACCGTACTTACCTTTAACATAATCAATAACTTCTTCACGTCTGACATCTTCAAAGTCGATATCAAAGTCAGGCGCTGTTACACGTTCGCTGTGTAGGAAACGTTCAAAGATTAGGTCATATCTCAATGGGTCAATGTTGGTAATGCCAATAGCGTAAGCAATCAAACTGCCCGCACCCGAACCACGACCGGGTCCAACTGAAATTCCCATACTACGTGCGGCATTAATATAATCCCAAACTATTAGGAAATATTCGATAAAGCCTTGTTTTTCAATAACCGCCATCTCGCTATCAATACGCGCTTCAATTTCTGGAGTAAATTCTCCATACTTTTTAATAATTCCGTCGTTAATTAACTTTAATAAATACTCTTTCGGTGTAGAACCATCTGCTGGCACATATCTAGGGAATAAATAGTGCCCATACACAAAGCCATAATTACACTTATCCGCCACCTCTAAAGTATTTTCAAGCGACTGTAAATCATCAGGGAAAACACTTGCCATTTCGTCATATGATTTGAAATAAAATTCATCATTTTCAAACTTCATACGATTAGGGTCGTCAACCGTCTTTTGCATCGCAACACACATTGCAATATCTTGCATTTCAGCGTCTTCCTTATTTACATAATGCACGTCATTGGTAATTACTGTTTTAATGTTATACTTTTTAGCATACTCTTTTAGGTATGGCAAAACTGTCAGCTGGTCAGCAATTCCATGATTTTGAAGTTCAATGTAAAAGTCGTCGCCAAATACACGCTTAAACCAAACCACCAAACGTTCCGCATCTTCAAAATCACCATGCAATATTGCTTGCGGAATATCACCCGCAACACACGCGCTTAAACATACAAGCCCTTCGCTATATTCTTCCAAAGTTTTAAGGTCAATACGAGGCTTGTAGTAAAACCCATCACGATATGCAATAGCATTAAGTTTAGATATACTCTTATATCCTTGCTCGTTTTTAACAAGTAATACTAGGTGATTTAGTTTAGTTTTACCTTGCTTAACAGTAAGGTCATCACACACATAAAATTCGCAACCAAATATAGGTTTAACACCTTGCTTTTTACACTCATCAAAAAACTTACATGATGCAAACATATTGCCGTGGTCAGTAATAGCCACCGCCGGCATATCTAATTCCTTAGCACGCGACACCAAATCACTAACCCTAGCCGCACCGTCCAAAATACTGTATTCACTATGCACGTGCAAATGCACAAAGTTTCCCATATTTTTCTCCTAATCTTATGTTAATTATTTGTTTTATCTAAATTTTTAAACTTATGTCTGGTCTTAATTGTTTTACAAGTTTTTCAATTTGTTTGCTTCTATTTAATTCAAAAGCATCATTTTCATTTGCCTCATTAGTTTCGGCTTGAAGTTCTTTTATTCGTTTAGAAAGTAATCCATTTCTTTTGGCAATTTGTTGAGGCATTTTTCTTGAATATGTTTACAAATTCCTAACACACTTTCTGCATAACCCTCTACATTTAAAACAAGATACTTAATCCACTCGTCAGATAAATTTTGTGATAAATTTAAATAGTTTAAACCTTTATTATCTTTGTAATAAATATTAAAAGTTGTCAAATTATGTTTAATGTATTTAACTCTATAATCTTTGACACTAACTTTGCCACTTTCTTCATCCCAATCATACTCATCACCAAGTAGTATGTATTTATCATCTAAACTTGATAAAAATTTATCACACTTTTTATATTCTTCATATTCTTGATTTGTGTTTTCTGCAACCAAACCAGTCCAACTATATCTATATCTACTTAAAAACTTTTTAAAATCCATTGCTGTTAATTCTCTCATAATCTTTCTCCTACACTTGCAAGTCGCTTTTTACGTTTTTAATAATTTGTTCTATTTGGTTATATTTTTCAACTTTTTTATTAACACCATCAATACGTTGTGTATGTTCTGATTGAAGTTCGGCAATACGTTTTGCTAATAAATTATTATAACGTTCAATATCCTCAGGTGCTTCTGCTCGAACTTTAGCACATTTGCTTAAAATAAATTTAGCATAATCTTCTTCTCTTAATGCCCAATATTTAATCCACTCGTTTGACAAGTCCTTTTCAAGTCTAGCAGCATAACTTGGTTCATCACATCCCCAACCTCCAGCATCAGAATTGTTAACTATGCTATACACTTTAAATTCGGTCAATCCCCAGCGAAGATATTTTACGTAATGGTTTTCAACTATATTTTTTACCGTAAAGTCTTCCATGGATTTATCCCACTCGCTTTCTGGTCCAAGTAAGATTAAACTTTCATCAGTGCTTCTATATGCTCTTTCATACCCACCAAAATGACTAAAATTTATATATCTTTTTTCAAAATTATAGTGATTGTGGTCATATCCAACGATATTGTAACCATTGCTATCTAAAAACTCTTTAAAAGATTCGTTGTTTATAAAGTCCACACTCTTAATTCGTTCTTCTCTTGCTATTTTATTCTTAATTTCTGCCCTTTGCTCCTCAGTAAATGCGTCCTTTTGTTTTTGTGGTAATTGCCTAAATTCATCAAGTGTCATCTTTCTAACATCTTCAAGTGTAAATTTTTTTTGCTCATTATTCATAATTCCGTCCTCCCAACTTTGTCCGCATTATAACACCAAAACTAATAGTTGTCAATAATGATT
>JBKSMT010000135.1:0-4433 GCA_046881945.1 Clostridia bacterium | reverse complement strand
AGATTTGGCATCAAATGATAAAGTAATTGAAATTGATATTAGCAAATCTTCACCTATATCAGCTGTACGAAAATATTTTTCAAACGTTTTACATACTGAAGAACACCTTTACACAATTCAGTTTAGTGGATTATTAATTAAAGGAGTGTTTTGGATTTCAAAAGAATGGGTTTCAAGCATTTCATAATCTCTACTTTGGGATACTGAACTATAACACTTTTAAAGAAAAGGAAGGGATTGTGCCATAGCTCTACTGGTGTGTCAAGAGGGATTCGAACCCCCGGCCCTCGCCTTAGAAGGGCGATGCTCTATCCAGCTGAGCTATTGACACATACTGGAGCGGGTGATGAGAATCGAACTCACGTAACTAGCTTGGAAGGCTAGCGCTCTACCATTGAGCTACACCCGCATACCCATATAGAATAACATATTGAAAATTAAAAGTCAACACAATTTCAAAAATTTTTTAAAAATTTACAAATTATTTATTTAGTCATAAATTTTATTGACAAAAAAAATAAACAGTACTATACTTTAATAGTAAATTTAATGGGGTATCGCCAAGCGGTAAGGCTACGGTCTCTGAATCCGTCATACGTTGGTTCGAATCCAACTACCCCAGCCAATGCTCACAACACAATCTTTTTAATTGTTTGCACAAAATTTATGCAAACTTCTTTTTTGATTGGTTGTTTCGCAATCTATAAGGTGGCAATGCTTTTCCCAGTATTATTCCTCTTTTAATAGGAATAAGTTTAGTTAAGTGTTGAGTGATTAAGTATTATAACATGATAAGCGCATTTGTATGTTTTAAGAATGTTAGTAATGCACCCTTATCGTACGTTTGCATAATGCGTTGTGCAAACTTTTTTATTAAAAAAATCCAAACAATGTGTTTAGACCTTTAATTATTTATTATATTAATATCTGCAGAGTATAATTTTTTAAACAATAAGCTTTGTCGTTTAATGCGTGAGCGTTGCAAAAAGAATATATCGATTGATTCCCAAACAAATACCCATGAGGATATTTCTAGGATTGTGGTAAAATAAAAGTAGTCAAAAAACTTATTGGCTAAAATTAATGCGGTTAGGGATAATATACCAAGTAATAGCATAATTATTGAAATAATATTGGCACGTTTTAGCTCGTGTTTTGCTTCGACATATTCTTCCATAAAATGATTTTGGAGTGTGGTTTTAATTTCCTGATGTTCGATAGGTGAAGATGTATAAAAGTTTAGTTTAATATCCTTATTAAGAGGCATAATTTTTGTTTTGTCAAGGATAAACTCGCTAAGTTCCTTATTAAGTTTATCATTTTCATCATAACTAAACTTTGAAATAACTTGCTCCTTGTTATCAACTTTAATATTGATAATATTGTAGTCTTTTAAATCAATATTTTGATTATTCATACTTACTCCTATTTTTATGCACTTCAAAAGCGCTTGATATAATTTGTTTTAGATTAATAGATTTTGGTTTAGTGGAAGATTTAGTAAAATTAGATATATACTCGATATTTCCGTCACCGCCAGTAATAGGTGAATAGGTAAGGTCTAGTATGGTGTAGCCAAAATCACTAAATATACTAATTACATTTGTTAAAATATCTTGATGTATTTTAGGGCTTGAAATTACGCCTTTAAATTTATCGGCGATTGCTTTACCGCATTCAAATTGAGGTTTTATAAGCGCAATTATATCTGCATTGCACTCAGCAAGCACTATTTTATCAATAATTTTACTAAGTGATACAAAAGATACGTCAATAGTTATATAATCAATGTTTTTAAACTTGTCGTTTGGTAAGTCTTTGATATTGGTTTGTTCATGTAGTTCTACTTTAGGGTGATTTCTAAGACTAGGGTACATTAAATCAGTGCCAACATCAACAGCGACAACTTTATCTGCTCCATATTTAAGAGCACAATCAGTAAATCCTCCAGTAGATGAGCCGATATCCATGATATTTTTGTTGCTAAAATTAAGGTCAAAAGTATTGATTGCTTTTTCAAGTTTAAGTCCGGCACGTGAAACATATTTTAATGTGTCGTTATTAATAATTTCAATATTATCACTAGGTAAAATATCTAAACTTGATTTAGTAATAACGGCGTTATTAACTTTAACATTTCCACTTTTTATTAGTTCTTGCGCTTTAGCTCTAGTTGGAGCAATACCGCGTTCTACAATTTTTTTATCTAATCTACTCATAATTTGATTATATAATTAATTTAAAATGTTGTCAAATAAATTTTTGAAATGAATTTAATAAAAAACGCGCCTAAAGTATGCGCGTTTAATATTACTTATTAAATTGTTCAACTTGTTTACTATTCATACGCATTTCCATAGTGCGTTTACGTTGTTGATTGTATTTCATTAAAGCGCTGTATAGTTCACGACTATATTTAATTTTATTTTTTTTAACCACATCAATTAATGGTTGATAATTTTTGTTAACAATGGCTTCAGTAACTCCGCTATAATACAACTCACTATCAGTATCACGAATATTAGTTAATGGAAGGTTGCTGATTAATAACATATAATTTAAAATCATGCGTCCAGTTCTACCATTACCCTCTCGGAAAGGATGTATTTTAATAAACTTTGCGTGGAACATTGCAGCGCGAAGATACGGATCCATATCTCTAAATTCGTCACTATTTGCCCAATTGATAAGTTTGCCCATTTGGCGCTCAATATTTTTGCCACCACCTTTTTCAGGTTGCCATGCTTCAAGTGGAGTTACATCACCTTTGTTATCGGTAATACCTATCATTACGTGTACAGGATTCCCAAAATAATCAATATTACGATATTCACCAATACCAACTTCGCCCATACGCCTACTTAGAAGTAATTCATTTAAATTTTTAATCATATCATCTGATATAATTTCAGCATTGGGGTTGGATTTTAATTCTTTACGTTTTTTTGTGGCGGTTAGCAACATTTCGTTCATGGCAATAATATGGTCACCAAGATTAGTGATTTCAATAGTTTCGTGTGCTATAAAGTTATGAGCAATCATTTTTGTCATAAGATGACCACTTTCATCTTTTTTGATAAAGACTTTAGTGGTAGGGCAGTTTAAAAATTCAAGAACACTATTATTATCAATTTTATCAATCATTTCACCGCTATTAATAATTGTAACAGTATCTTCATTAAATTCAAAACCTTCGATGGCGTCACTTTCATTACTTAAATTAAAAATATCTGCATCAACACTTATTAATGGTTCCTCTTGCATATAACCTCCTAAAATATATAAAAATTTTAACACATTATTTAAATATTGTCAATATTTTTAGAAAACAAAAAAATCGACTATTAATAGTCGACTAAACTTTTTGGTAGACAAAAAAACTCGAACACATAAAGTATTCGAGTTACATTGCTTTTGGTGGACGATCGGGGACTCGAACCCCGGACCCACTGATTAAGAGGTATGAATAAAACTTATTTTTTAAGGCCTTTTGATGTTATCCTGTCCCTTAAAATCCCTTATTTTATAGACGAAAGTTGTGTTATATCGTGTTAAATGATATTTTTCAAAATTGTCTAAAATTATTTAAGATTTTGCTGTCTAATTTTAGACGGTTAGCGAACATAAAAATTATTATAACAAGTTGGTTTAATAAAAAATTTCTTAATGTATTGTATTTTTTGATAAAATATGCTATAATTTGTGAAAGAGGGTTATTATGCAAGGTAAGAAGGAAAAATATTTTTACTATCTATCAATAATTTTTATAGTATGTGTGGTAATTGCAAATGTTATAGCTGGAAGATTGATACAAATTGGTTCTTTACAATTACCAGCATCAATATTAGTTTTTCCAATAACATTTATTATTGGTGATTTATTGACTGAAATATATGGTTTTAAGAAAGCATTAAAAGTTACAATAATTGGATTTTTATCAAACTTGCTTTTAACTGGAGTTTGTTTGATTGCAGTAAACTTACCTGCGCCTGAAGCTTGGGAATTATCGTCAGCATATAGCCAGGTGTTTAGTTATACTCCAAGAATTTTTATTGGGTCTTTTAGTGCTTTTTTGATTGGCTCAATAATTAATTCTTATTTAATGGTATTATTAAAGAAGTTAACAAAAGGAAAATTATTTTGGTTAAGAACAATTTTATCGACATTTGTTGGTGAGTTCTTAGATTCGTTTGTATTCTGTTTTATCAGTTTTGTTGGAGTTCTCTCTTTTAAAGATATTATGCTAATGATGTTATTGCAGGCATCTATTAAAATTTTATATGAGACATTATTTACTCCAATTTTGTACTTGTTAAGAAGCAAAATTTTAAAGAAGGAGGATGTTAGTATTGAACAATAAATATTTAGTTTTATTATCTGGTGGTCAAGATAGTGTTACATGCTTATTAGATTTACTTACAAAAACTAGTAAA